>JBEANW010000427.1:0-4283 GCA_041165225.1 Cyanobacteriota bacterium
GGTGAATATCTAGGAGATGACGATATTATTCGTTATGACGATTAGAGATCGCCCTTAAGCATCATCCAGGGTTTTCAACCTCACGGACAAAAATTCCCCCAATTCCTTTTAACTCTTGGAATTTGTTGGAGGGGGATTATTCCCTTGAGGATTTTTATCAGGGTATTGTTGAGCAATTAATCCTTTTAACAGATAAAGTAAATGACCTTCTAATTGAGGTGGCAGCTTAAGGGGCAAATTTTCCATCTTGAGGTTGATGTCTCTTTGGGGAAAGGGGATGTCAATCTGCTGCTCTTGAAAAATTTCGGCAAGCCGAAAGTATAGATCGCTGGTTAATGGCGCTTGACGACTAGGATCGGAGATCCAAATCAGTAGCTCGAAGTCTAAAGAACTATCGCCAAATCCTGTGAAAAACACCTGGGGAGCAGGATGATGTAAAACTTCCAAATGTTCTGTCGCCGACTGCAATAAGGCAGATTTAACTTTTTTGACATCAGAACCATAGGCTACCCCAACAGGTATATGGAGGCGGGTGACGCTACGACGATGATTCCAGTTGATCACTTCGTCACTTAGTAAACGGGAGTTGGGAACAATAATCGAAATACGATCTAAGGTTTTGAGGATAATACTTCTGGTTCTAACTTCCTCTACCACCCCCAGGTGTTGCCCTACCTGGATAAAATCCCCGATCTGGATTGATCGCTCAAACAACAAGACAATCCCGCTAGCAAAATTACGAGCGATGTCTTGAAACCCAAAACCAATCCCCACACCAAGGGCGCTACCAATCAAAGCTAAGGAACTAAGATCAATCCCATTCGCCTGAAGTAAAATGACTATGCTAAAAGAAATCAAACCGTATTTGGTAATGATGGAGATAATTTCCTGGGAACCTCTGGTCATTCTCGTTGCTTCTAGCACGTTCGTCCGCAGCAGATTGGCAAGGTAGCTGCTGAAAAAAATTGAAGCTACAATTAAACCAATGAGAATTAGCAGATGAATAATCGAAAAGTCTTTTCCTCCCAGATTAAAGATAGATTTCTGTAAAGAACTGCCAATTAAGCTAAACAGAAAATATAGCCAGTGTCGAGTAGCAGGAAATAGACGAAAAACCACCAGGATAATCGTCGTCCAAACCAGAAACCGCGCTAAACCCAATTTAAGCCGAAATAAAGTAGTTAAGTTAGAAGGTTGGGAGCTGCTATTGCTGGGTAATCCTGGGATGACTCTCTGAATGGCTTTTCTTAAGGGATAGGTCTGTAGCTGGGTCAACAGCCTCGTGACGAGTAGACCGAACAAAAGTAGTCCTGCGGTAATGATGCCGTGACGTTTAAGATAGGCCGAGCTTCTTTCGTACCTGGCGATCGCCATTGCCTGTTCGATTTCTGTTTTAAAATCTTCAGCAGTTTCCCGATTGGACTTACTGCCGACGGTATCTTCTTGAGTTACGGTAAAAAGATAGCGCCGCTCTTCGGTGGAATCCTGTTCCGCACTAGAAGCTTGGGGATAAACCAAATAAAGAACGGGTAGCCCTCCTTGGGGTTCAATGATTACTTGAGGAACTACATCATCTCGAATTGCTTTGAGGAGTTCTGAGCGAATCAAGGCAACTCTTTCCCCTGCGGGGGTATTGCCAATTTTACCCACAGAAAATATCTCTCTCCCGTCAATTACCACAGGAGCCTTAAGTACTGTAGGATTGCTGAGAATTTGCAGATCTTCCAGGGTGCGGGAGTTATAGCTGTCTTGAGTTAGCCCAGGCAGAGTATTGATAACTAGAATTAAGCTAATGGTTGATATCGCTAAGATAATTAGCAATAATTTTTTAAGCCTCTGTTTAAGCCACTGTTTAAGCCACATTGATCGTCCCCTTCGAGTCGCCAAGATATGCGATGATACCAAATTCCTATGGTAAACAAAATCTTCAGATTTGCACAACGAGTAGTTAGGGATGTGGAACAATTCAACTTTACTCTCCCTAAATCCCCGACGCGAAGCTAGTCCTTTAGGGTAAATCCCTAAATCCCTAAATTTTCGTCACTGGCATAATGAACTATGGTTCCAGCCCAATGCAGCTTTTCTCTCAGGGTTTCATAAAAAGAATAACTTTCTCGCAAAATAATAAAGTGAGCTTGGCAGTTCGCCATTTTGATCACAACTCTTTGACCAGGGCAGATCGTCGTTCCTAATACTCCATCCGTCCAGAGTTTAGTATTAACTTCCGCATCTCGCAGGGGACTGACGCTAACTACTGTCCCAGGGGCTAGAACTAAAGGACGACCAGAGAGACTGAGGGGAGAAATTGGAGTAACCGCGATCGCCCACATACCAGGATGTAAAATCGGGCCATTTGCAGACACAGTGTAGCCAGTAGAACCTGTGGGGGTAGCAACTAATAAACCATCCCCGCTATATTGATCAACCATCTGCCCGTCGGCTTCTAGTTCTAAGACGGAAGTAGGCATGCGATCGATGCTGGCAGGCTTGATACACATTTCATTCAAGCAATAAAACGTTTCGCTAACTGCGGTGGGGCTATGACGATCGCCTTCATATAGTTGGGCTTGGAGCATCATCCGTTTTTGGACGGCATAGTGGTCTGACTGGAGACGATCCCAAGTTGCTGCGGTATCTTGAAACAATTCAAAAGGTTCTGTCAAAAACCCCAAATGCCCCCCCACATTCACCGCGAGGATAGGAATACCGACCGGGGCTAATTGTCTGGCTGCTGCCAGAATTGTCCCATCACCTCCCAAGACTACTGCTAAATCAATCTTGCAAGTCGCAGAAGCCAAGAATACGGGGTAAGGATTATCCTTAAAACCACTAGGCCCAATCATGACCTTACATTGACGAGCTTCCAATTCCCTCGCACATCTTTCTGCCCACTGCTGACTAGTTTTATGTCCTGCTTTATAGGCAATAATTACATGCTTTAAATCCACTATATTTACCAGACAAATAGAACAACCATTTTATTACTTTACTGAATTACTGTTTACTGATTTATAAAAATCCCTCTTGCTAAATCTGAAAAACTTACTATCATAGATAGAGTACTACTACCGCGTTGGTGACTACCTAACAAGTTTATTGATCTATGCTTGATTTATGAGGGAGTAGCAAGAGTTTTTGTGGAAGTATACCGTGCCAAGACTCGGAAATGGAAACAAAGGCAGCCAATTCCCACCCTGGAATGCCAGGTCATAAACTAAGGTAAAACGGCGTGGCGGTAGGCTATTGATTAATCGTGTAAAATGTACTCCCTAGTGTGGGGTCGGGAAAAGGGAAAAGGGAAAGGGTAAACAAGCAAGTCAAGTATGTAATTAATCTTGTCTGGGTGCTTATCTGCAAAACTTAACCAGGGCAAGCTCTATTTAGGGTTATGATGTAGCTTACGTTACGGGAAATAGGGCTACAGAGAATAGGGCTACAACGTGCAGAAATTATCAGAATCCCAACACCAAGTTCAGTTCAATGCCAATACTTTTCAATTGAGTAATGGACTGACGGTAATACATCAATACTTGCCTGCCACCCCTGTAGTGGTTGCCGATGTTTGGGTCAAGGCAGGAGCGATCGCTGAACCAGAATCTTGGTCGGGAATGGCACATTTCTTAGAACATATGATTTTCAAAGGTTCTCCCCAAGTGATGGTCGGGGAATTTGACTGGTTAGTTGAAAGTACTGGAGGAGTAGCTAACGCTGCCACTAGCTACGATTATGCTCATTTTTATCTAACTACCGCAGCGGAACACTTTGAACCGACTCTACCCTGTTTAGCAGACATCTTATTGCGGGCAAGCATCCCTGATGATGAGTTTATTCGCGAACGGGAAGTGGTAATCGAAGAAATTCTCTCCAGCTTTGATGATCCCGACTTTCTCGGTTATCAAGCCCTGTGTCAAAACATCTATCAGCGTCATCCTTATGGACGTTCTATTTTGGGGGAAAAAGAATTATTGCTAGACCATACTCCCAATCAAATGCGCTGCTTCCATCGCACCCATTATCAACCAGAAAACATGACCATCATTATGGTGGGAGGTATCCAACAGGAACAAGCTTTAGCATTAGTTCAGGAGAATTTTAGCGAGTTTAGCGTGCGTTCTGAATGCCCTCCTATTACCATCGACGCAGAACCCCCTATAACTACGATTCGCCGTCAAGAGTTATATCTACCCAGAATTGAGCAAGCACGGCTCTTAATGGCTTGGATTTGTCCTGGTTCAGAGTCTTTAACCGAAGCGATCGCCCTGGATTTAATTGCCCTGATTTTA
>JBEANW010000428.1:0-6587 GCA_041165225.1 Cyanobacteriota bacterium
TAGGTATTCAAGAGATTCAGGGCAACCTTTTAGTTACCGACAAGTTTTATATGAACTTTGAGTCCCAATCTTTAACCGCAGGCAAGTTAATCAAGCAAGCCCTAAACCGAAATCTCTGGCAGCCAGAGATTACCCAGCAATATCTACGAATGTCAGTCGGCACCAAACAGCCAGAAGTAAGAATTACAGGACAAGTTAAACAAATTAAACAACTCCCTGTCAAGGCTCAACTATTAATTGGTCATCGCTCACTACCCCTAGCAAAAATCCTCCGCCAGATGAATATCTACAGTAATAATGAAATGGCGCAAATGTTAGCCGATTTATTAGGTGGTGCAGATATAGTGGCTCAATCCGCAGCAAGATTAGCTAATTTTCCTGCTTCAGAAATAAAATTAGTCAATGGTTCGGGTTTAGGGGAAGAGAACAAAATATCCCCTCGTGCAGTTTGCCAAATGCTGATGGCAAGCGATCGCCTTTTGCAATCTAGTAACGATTCAAATAACTACAGCGTAGCTGACTTATTTCCCACCGCAGGCAGAGATCTGGTAGGGACGGTAAAAAATCGAAGTTTACCAACAGGGATAACAATTAAGACAGGCACTCTGGATAACGTGAGCGCTTTAGCGGGGGTAATTCCCACCAAGAGTCAAGATAAAGTCTATTTCAGCATTATCAACTATGGTCATCCAGCTCAATCCTTGCGGCAACAGCAGGACTATTTAGTCAACGAGTTAGTACAACCCTGGCAATTAGAACCAAATAATTTTAATCTGGTTAATCTGGCTCAAAACAATAACTGGGATCTGGGCAATCCCCAGCGCAATAAATTAAACAAGATCAATTAATTTAATGATCATGATGGTGATATGCAATAAAAGTATTTTAGTCATGCAAAAAAACCATCGAGACTGCCGTAGGAGTGAATTTTAGTAGCAATATATACGATAAAGTCTTTTTTTCAATGCAATCATGGCATCGAGATCAATACATCTATACATGTTAAAGAGTGAACAGAGTTTACTTATTGTGCTTGATGTAAAAGAATAACAAGAGACAGGTTAAGTCCGATGGCAGCTATTACAGATCATCAATGATCGTCGACAAAACCATAGCCAAAAAAGCAAAGATATCAATGTGATTAATGTTATTTAATACTGTCCAACTTAATTATTCAGTCTCGCAAATGCCAATATTGTAGTTTTAGATTCATCAGGAAGACCTAAAAAGTGTTTTTAACAGAATTCATCAGTAAAGCAACTCAAGGAAAGTATAAAATACTTCACATAACATGGATAGCATTCTTTTTAACTTTTGTTTGTTGGTTTAACTTTGCTCCTTTCGCAACTACAATTGGCAAAGAACTTAGCCTAACACCAGACCAAATTAAAACCCTAGCAATTTGTAATCTGGCACTAACAATTCCCGCCAGGATCATCATCGGTATGATCCTAGACCGCTTCGGACCAAGAATTACTTTCTCTTGTATTCTGTTTTTTGCCGCAATACCTTGTTTTGCTACTGCTTTTTCCCAAACCTTTACCCACTTGGTAATTAGTCGGTTGTTAATGGGGATCGTCGGTTCGGGGTTTGTGGTCGGTATTCGGATGGTATCGGAATGGTTTCCCCCCAAAGATATTGGTATCGCTGAAGGTATCTACGGGGGTTGGGGTAATTTTGGTGCCTTTGCAGCACAATTTTCGTTGCCAACTCTGGGTTTAGCAACAGCTTTTCTCTCAGGTGGTGCGAGCAATTGGCGTGGTGCGATCGCAATTAGCGGTATTATTACTGCTTTGTATGGCTTCGTATATCTAAAATATGCCCAAGATACTCCTGCTGGGCAAGTGTATCGTCGTCCTAGACGTAGTGGGGGCATGGAAGTTACCAGCCGTAAAAGCTTTTTGGCGATGCTGATTATGAATTTCGGTTTGATCTTCGCCCTAGGTTTATTAGCATGGCGTTTAGCACAACCTACGCTTAAATTCCTCAGCCAAGGGCAAATGCTAGGCATTTGGGCTTTCCTAGGGGCGCTTTATCTCTACCAATCTTATCAAGCTTGGCGAGTCAATCGAGAAGTCGTCCAGGGGACTAAAGTCTACTCTCCTGCTCAACGCTACCAATTTCGTCAAGTAGCTTTACTAGAGTTTGCCTATATCACTACATTTGGTTCAGAATTAGCAGTTGTTTCCATGTTACCTGCCTTTTTCGAGAAGACTTTTACTCTCGACGCTGTAGCAGCGGGGATGATCGCTTCAGTTTATCCTGTGATGAATTTATTCTCTCGTCCTAGTGGGGGCTTGATTTCTGATAAATTAGGTTCCCGTAAATGGACAATGGCTCTGGTGGCAGCAGGAGTGGGGATCAGCTATTTACTGGCATTCAGGATCGATTCCAGTTGGTCGATTCCAGCTGCGATCGCAGTAACTATGCTTGCTGCTTATTTTGCCCAAGCTGGATGTGGTGCAACCTACGGTATGGTACCTCTAATTAAAAAAGAAATTACGGGACAAATTTCTGGTAACGTCGGTGCTTATGGTAACTTCGGTGGTGTAGTATTCCTGACAATTTTTAGTTTAACTGATGCTTCAACCTTGTTCGGTACGATGGGGGTGGCGGCTCTAATCTGTGCTAGTTGTTGTGCCTTTTTCTTGCAAGAACCAAAAGCCTCTTTTGCTGCTCATTATGAAGGTGAAGCAGAGAACTTTGCTGTACCAGACTCAAATCTAGAGCAGGAAAGGGTTTAACCTATCCGTAGCTCATAATTACTTCAGTGCTAGGAATTTCTTTAGATTTTCTTGGCACTTTTTGATTGTTAAGACACAGTAATAGCCAATTTAATCAAATATTATGATCAATTGATTATCAAACTCTGATGTTCAATATGGGCAAAATTAAGAGTTGGGAAGATCAAAATTAATTATATTCAATCTATTAATTCAGTTTATCTAACTGTAAATATTCAACTGGGAGAGAAGGATGAGTGAACCAATAAAAACCCTATGTCCTTATTGTGGCGTTGGCTGCGGTTTAGAAGTATTGCCTCCTGCACAATCGGGTAAAGTCACCAATAGAGATGATCAAGGAAGACCTCTGTGGCAAGTTCGAGGCGATCGCTCTCATCCTTCCAGTAAAGGGAAAGTCTGTGTCAAAGGGGCAACCGTCGCTGAATCGTTGGATAAAAATCGCCTCAAGTATCCCATGATGCGAGAGTCCCTAGATCAAGAATTTCAAAGGGTAACTTGGGATCAAGCTTTGGGCAGAATCACCTCCCAAATGCAACAGGTGATCCAGACTCAAGGAGCGGATGGCATCTGTATGTACGGTTCTGGACAGTTTCAAACCGAAGATTATTACATTGCCCAAAAACTACTCAAAGGCTGCCTGGGGACAAATAATTTTGATGCCAACTCCCGTCTTTGTATGTCATCAGCGGTAGCAGGCTATATTCAAAGCTTTGGCTCCGATGGGCCACCCTCTTGCTATGACGATCTGGAATTGACCGACTGTGCTTTTTTAATTGGCACTAACACCGCTGATTGCCATCCCATTGTGTATAACCGTCTGCGGATGCACCAGAAGAAAAACCGCAAGGTGAAAGTGATTGTGGTCGATCCACGCCAAACCAAGACAGCAAAAGATGCGGATCTACATCTGGCAATTCAGCCTGGGACGGACATGGATCTGCTCAACGGTATAGCACATCTACTGCTGCGCTGGGGAGAACTAGATACCCTATTTATTGATGAATGTACTCAAGGTTTTAGTCAATTTACGGAGATAATTAAAGCTTATCCCCCTGAAATAGTGGCTCGTCGCTGTGGGATTCGGATCGATCACCTGGAGCAAGCCGCGCGCTATTGGGCAGAATCCTCGAAAGTTTTGTCTTTATGGTCTATGGGGGTGAACCAGTCTTCTGAAGGCACTGCTAAAGTTCGCACCATTATCAATTTGCACCTAATGACAGGAAACATTGGCAAGCCTGGGGCAGGGCCATTTTCCCTAACAGGACAGCCTAATGCTATGGGGGGAAGAGAAGCAGGGGGGCTATGTCATATTTTACCTGGCTATCGGGTCGTTAAAAATCACAGCCATCGTCAGGAATTAGAACAAGCTTGGCAGTTGGCTCCAGGTAGCATTAATCCCCTGCCAGGCAAAGATGCCTGGAGTATGATTACGGGTTTGGAAACAGGAGCTGTGGGGGTGTTGTGGGTCGCAGCTACCAATCCTGCGGTAAGTATGCCTGACCTAGTAAGAACTAAGAAAGCTTTATTGCGATCGCCCTTTACCATTGTTCAGGATGCCTACTATCCGATGGAAACTGCTAGCTTTGCTCATGTAGTGCTGCCCGCAGCTCAATGGGGGGAAAAAACGGGGACGATGACTAATTCTGAGCGAGTGGTCACCCTTTGCCCTCAGTTTCGCCCAGCCCCAGGGGAAGCCCGCCCAGATTGGGAGATTTTTGCCGAAGTAGGTCGTCGTTTGGGCTTTACTAAAGAATTTGACTTTGCGAACTCGGCGGAGGTTTATCAAGAATTTGTCCAGTTAACTCAAGATCGCCCCTGTGATATGAGTGGTTTAAGTCACGGAAGATTGCGCCAACAGGGATCGATTCAGTGGCCCTGTCCTTTACAAGAAGTAACAGATCCTCAAAGCATTGCCTTAACTTGCAGTACCGAGAGAAATCTATCCCAAGACCAAGAAGAAGCCAAAGGTTTATTTTCTAACCTATTTCGCGCCAAAGATGAAACTCCTGTCGCCAAAAGACTCTACACCAATGGTACTTTTAATACCCCTGATGGTCGGGCAAAGTTTGCAGCCTTCCATTCTAAGGGATTAGCTGAACCCCCCGATCCGAACTATCCCTTTGTCTTAACCATTGGTCGCCTTTATGAACACTGGCACACCATGACTCGCACAGGTCGAATCGAGAAAATCATGAAAAAACAACCCCGACCATTTCTGGAGATTCACCCCAAGGATGCGAACAAACTAGGTATTGAAGCCGAAATGATGGTAGAAGTGCGATCGCGTCGAGGAAAGTGTTGTTTTGCAGCCAGAGTTACAGAGGCGATCATTCCTGGAACGGTTTTTGTACCGATGCACTGGGGCGCATTATGGACAGATGACGGTGAGGCAAATCTGCTGACTCATCCCGAAAGTTGCCCTATTTCTCTGGAGCCAGAATTAAAAGCCTGTGCCGTCAATTTGACTCTAGTATCCCTCGAAAATATCCCTGAGAGCGATCGCTTTCAAGCAATCTCCCCTAGTCTGATGGAAAAATCTGCCACTGCTCAGGTTAATTAACCTAGCAATCTGACTACTGAGTAATTAAATCTTTGGGGAAACCTTCTAAAGACAACAGTTTAATCCGCCGATCTTGAGTAGCCAAAAGGCGATCGCTCTCGAAGTTATAACCCCAATCGGCTAAAAATAACTCCACAAACTTTAGATCTGCTTGTTGCGCCACCTCTTGAAGGGCTTCTAGACGATCCTCAACAAAAGCCATCCTGATGGTGGCTCCTGACTGTTGATGGCTGTCTCGCAGAATTCTCAGGGTTTCGTATTTGGGGCGTTTACTTTCCTTGCCAATAATTTGTGCTGCGGGTAAATCTATGCCCTGCTGCTGGAGTAGCTGCTTAACAAAACGACCTTCTTTAGTGGTGACAATATAGAGTTGGACGGTGGGATTAGTAGAATTAATAAGCTGTCTTAATTGCTCAATCACTCCAGGATAAAATCGATGTAGACCTAGCCAATCACCTAAATTATGCTGAATCCACTCATCTCTCACCCCGTCTAGTTGGTTTACTAAGGCCTGTTTTGATAGTCCTTCTCTCTCAGTTATTTGACGAGCGATCGCCTGAAAATTATTGATAATTTCTGTTTCCGATACACCTAATACTAATGCCCGTAACAAAATTGGCATTTCCCAACCCGTTTCAATCACTGGGCGCAGACGATAAAAGCTGGGGGCAAAACTCTCCGCCACTTCTTCCAGCCATATCCGTTGATAGGCCTCCTTGGTGGTGACAAAATACTCCAGTAAGCCGTCACAGACAACACCATCGAAATCTAACGCCAAAATATCAGGAAGTTGCTGGGACATAATTCGGAGTTCGCCCTAAAGGATTCCTAAAGGATACCGCTTCGCATATAGCTTCGCGTCGAGTTCGGGTTCAACAGCGGTTGTAGGATGGGTTAGGCGGTTTTAATCTAAGTAGTAAAGTTCCAAATTGCAATTTGCCGTAACCCATCAATTGCAAGAACTATAGCTTTTCTTTTGATAGCAGAAGAATGTATTTTTGATTAATCTATTTCGCCGAAAAGCGATCGCGGGGAAAGATTGAATTGGAGCTTATTGATTTCTCTCAATCAAAGTATCAACCTTATTCTCGATTGCTATTAATCTTCTGAGCATGACAGGTTGTGCTTCATCTATAGATAAAGCGATCGCAAAAGAAGTATCTAAAAACACTTCAATCATTGCTAAGTAGAGAGGGATTTAAAAACTAAAGTATGTAAAGATAATTAAAGTCAAAGACCAGGCAAATCAAGGAAATCGAGATGGGAGCAAAGCTGAGAATCTT
>JBEANW010000429.1:0-4581 GCA_041165225.1 Cyanobacteriota bacterium
TTGGTATTGGGATAATTGAAATATTTACCTCATCTCCTTCTTTCAGATTTTCGGGTATGTTATCTAACAAAATAATATTTTTCCCCTTGATATACCCTTTCATGATCGAAATTAATTATTAAAGAAAGATTATTTGGTAAGGCTCTACATTAATTTTAATTGTCTTTGAGTATTCTTGCTTTTAGCTTTAACTTTGCTACATATAAAACTGGTCTTTTACCTAGAGCAATAAGCGATCGCACTTTTGAAAAAACCCGATGATGCGATCTCCCTATTCCCTATTTCAAGTACTATAAACAACCTTGCCATTTCGCATGACTACAAAATCAATCTTTAATGGCCCAGCGGTATAGGTATTCTCAGAAACTACGGCTTTAATTTCTTTTACTGGTTCTGGAGCTTGAGTAATTTTATCGACAAAATCAATCAGATCTTCGATTTGATTGTCACCTATTTCAATTTCACCCAAAGTTCCTGCTCGTTGAGCGCGAAATTTAGACACTGCCAGCAGCCAATTCAATCTTTCCTGAACCTCCTGACGGGTAACGTTCTGGGAATCGAGCGACACGGTGGCAATTTCGTCCCCCGCCTTAAATATTTGTTGATTGAGAGCTAGATCCGCAAACACTCTCACTTCTTTTTCCCCTTGAACGTAATTACCTGCGGAGAGAATTCTAATTACGTAGTCGCGACCATCTTGGATTTCTGATTCCAGCTGTTCTACTTGCGATCGCGTAATTCTGACAATCCTCTGTTCCGATTCTGCTCCACTAAACTGAGTTGCCTTAACCGCGTTGGTATTTGCCTGTCTCAACAAGCTATCGATCGCCGATTTTGCTGCACTAGGATCGACGATTCTAACCACGGCGGAAGATAATACTTGACTTCTGACCACAGCAATTTTTTTCTCTCTTAACTCTTGATAAGACTGTTCTAAAGCTGCTACATCTCTTGATAAGAAGGCTAGTTGGTCTTCCAATTGTGCCAGTCTTTTAGTTCTGAGTTTTAAACTAACTTCTGCCGAGGAAATTGCCTCATCTAATTTAACAATGGAGCTATCTCTTTCTTGTACTTGAGTTTGTAACAATTGCTGTTGCTGTTCTAGATCTTTCAACCGAACTTCTTTTGTCGAGAGGATTTTGTCCTGTTGACTGATTTTCTGCTCTCTTTGCTGTAGTTGAACTTGTAATTCTTGGCCTTGTTGCTGTAGCTGATTTAGCTGTTCTTGTCGTTTGGAACGCTCGGTCAACAAGTTATCTAACTCCTGTTGGCGCTTTTTGGCTTGGGCAGAAATTTTTTTGACTTGCTTTTTTGAGCGCTCAAATTTCTCATTGCTAGCATTCAGGTTAACGACAGCTTCAGATTGTTGATTTTTGACTCTCAATAGCTGTCGCTGTACTTGCTGCTGTTGCTGTTCTACTTTGGCTAATTCCGCCTCGGTTTGTCTTTTTTCCTGGAGAATATCGTCGAGCTGAAAAATACCTCTTCTCAAAGAACCACTCAAACCAAAAAGAATGCCTAAAGTCAGAGCCGAAATTAACATCCCTGTAATCCAGGTGATAATCATCGCTGTCTGACGAGGACGAAGATTAAATAATCTGAGTCGGGCTTTACCTATTTTAGTTCCGATGCGATCGCCAAACACTGCAACAATACCGCCCAGTAAAAAAATTGCTGCAATCAGAATATAACCGCTGGTCATGAAAAGTACTTAGGTAATTTTGTCCAAAAATCAGCTTGAACAGGCTCTTATTATCTATTAAATTGTCGGTAATGTCCTTATTTAGCTCATAAATTAAGCAATAATCTAAGCAAATTGTTGACTCAACGCCACAGGATTATGGACGGTAATTTTCTTTTTATGAATTGAGACTAGTTCTTTTTCTCTGAGATCCCCTAATAGCCTCGTGACAGTAACTCTAGTGGAACCGATCGCTTCGGCGATCGCCTGATGAGATAATTTGAGGTCGATCTTAATGCCTTCATTGGTAGGAACCCCAAAATCACGACAGAGAATTAACAAGAAACTAACCAAACGGGAACCCATATCTCGGTGAGCGAGGGTTTCAATCATCATTTCTGTTTGCAAAATACGGGAAGAAAGTCCCCGTAACATCAACATCGCTAATTCAGGATTTTCTTGCAGAGCTTTTTCAACCTGTTCAATGGGTGCAGAGAGGAGTTCTACGGAAGTAAAAGCTACAGCATGGTAAAAGCGATCGCTTTTTTGACCAGTAATTAAAGAAAGCACCCCAAATACTGTATTCTCTCTTAACAGGGCGACGGTAATTTCTTCTCCCGCTTCGTATACACGAGACAGTTTAACGGCACCTTTGAGTAAAAAATAAACTCTTTCTGCGGGATCTCCAGGAAAGAAAATCGTTTTGCCCCGCTCAAAACTCTCCACGATAGGAGGAAAAGAACCACGACCAAGTTTACGAAATACTGATGCTAAAGGTTGATGTTGCGTCAACGGTAACTCCATATAGCTTAGACCTTAGTTAGATACGGTGGACGAGTAGCCAGATAAACTGTGTACTATTGTAAATATTTACATATTCTCACACTACAAGGGCAATATCTAGGTCAATAATCTAATATTTAATTTAATCTGGAGAATTCCTCCTAATTATACTTTCCCAGGCAGATGTAGGATAGATAATTGCAGCTAAACATTTGGGGAAGAACCGTGCTAGATTTAACTGGAAAAAATGCTTTCGTTACAGGCATAGCTAACAATCGTTCGATCGCTTGGGGGATTGCCCAGCAGCTACATCAAGCTGGTGCTAACATTGGCGTTAATTATCTGCCTGATGAACGGGGACGTTTTGAAAAAAAAGTGAAGCAGTTAGTAGAGCCTCTGAATCCCAGTATCATTGTTCCTTGCGACGTGCAGAATGATGAACTAATGGATTCGATGTTTGCCACGATTAAAGAGCAATGGGGCAAGTTAGATATCTTGATTCACTGTCTGGCATTTGCAGAACGAGAAGATTTAACAGGGGATTTCTCCGCCACTTCTAGAGCAGGTTTTGTCAAAGCCTTAGAAATTAGTAGCTACTCTCTCAACTGTCTTGCTAGTCGAGCGAAACCTTTGATGACGGAGGGGGGCAGCATCATTACTCTGTCTTATTTGGGAGGAGTCAAAGTGATCCCTAACTACAACGTCATGGGCGTGGCTAAATCAGCTTTAGAAATGAGTGTCCGTTATTTGGCGGCTGAATTGGGTCAAGACAATATCCGCGTGAATGCTATTTCTGCGGGGCCAATTCGTACTCTAGCTTCTTCAGCCGTGGGAGGAATTTTAGATATGATTCGCCACGTTGAAGCAACTGCTCCTTTACGCCGTACCGTCACTCAAACAGAAGTAGGCAATACCGCAGCCTTTTTGGGTAGTGATCTTGCCAGTGGCATTACAGGGCAGGTGATCTATGTTGATTCTGGATATGAGATCATGGGGATGTAGAGTTTGTCGGAGTTCGGAGTTCGGAATTCGGAGTTCTCAAGATTCTGGAGAGCAACGAAAAATTGATAAATTCATAGTTGGGAGTATATTATGCAAATTGGCGATCGCGAAGCGTATCTGAAAGATAATCGCGAAGCGTATCTGGAAGATAATCTAGATAGCTTCGTTACGAATGCCCGAACTGCCTCTGTCAGCCGTACTACGGGAGAAACGGACGTACAGATAGAACTAAACATTGATGGCACTGGTCAATGTCAGGTGGATACGGGGATTCCGTTCCTCGATCATATGCTCCACCAAATTTGCTCCCACGGTCTGTTTGACCTGAAGGTCAAGGCTACGGGAGACATTGAAATCGACGATCATCACACCAATGAAGATGTGGGAATTACTTTAGGCATGGCATTGGCTAAAGCGTTAGGCGATCGCCAAGGCATTGTGCGTTTTGGTCATTTTATCGCTCCCCTAGATGAGGCTCTAGTGCAAGTAGCTCTGGATTTTTCGGGTAGACCCCACCTGAGCTATGGCTTAGAAATTCCCACCCAGAGAGTCGGTACTTATGATACCCAACTTGTTAGAGAGTTTTTTGTAGCCGTAATTAATCATGCTCAAATGACCCTCCATATTCGTCAGATGGACGGGATTAATTCTCACCATATTATTGAAGCTACTTTTAAAGCCTTTGCCCGCGCCATGCGTATGGCAACGGAAATAGACCCCCGTCGTGCTGGTAAAATCCCCAGTTCCAAAGGAGTGCTTTAGTTATTTGCTAGAAAGGTAAAAAGTGGGCTAATAATTCAGTGGGACAAAAAGTTGGTAGAGAATTAGCCGTAAGTGGGACAGAAAATTAGCGGGAGACTGGCGGAAATTTGCCAAGTAAAGTGCAAACCAAAAAAAATACTGTGAGTATTAATTATTTGAAATACATAAACAGTCTCTGACTCTCAACTTTATGTATTCAATCTGCATTCAAAATCATCAACATTATCAACGCCTTGCAAGCTAACCAATAATAGCTTGGCCATAATAGTCGTCGGCAAATAAATTAAAGTCTGCTGCCCCTGAGTCTTCAGTTGTGGCAACCAGTATTTCAGCATCCCTGTTGGCAAAATAAT
>JBEANW010000430.1:0-2741 GCA_041165225.1 Cyanobacteriota bacterium
CAATAAGCGATCCGCCTGAAAAGTTTTCACAAATTGATCAGAATCATCTTCGGCAAACTGGGTAAAATCAGTATTTAAAATCACAAAAGTAAGACCAAGAGTGCCTAAACTCAACAAAGACAAAAGAGAGGCGATTTTGGCTTCTGAAGTGAACTTAAGTTGCTTAAATTTTTGTGCCTCTGTTCCCATGACAGCCATAGTTAGATCAATGGGAGGAGATTTCAATGCCTGAAGCATCTCTTCAGCGGAGGCATAGCGATCGCTCATGTCGGGACAAATAGCCCGTTCAATCACCCTTACCAGATGGATTTTCAGTTCAGGAATTTCTTGATGCCATAGTATTTTTTTGGTGCGAAGATCTACAGGAAATTCCGCTGGATTTTTACCTGTTAAGAGATAAATAGCCGTCAAGCCCAAACTATAAAGATCACTGGCAAAGACTGATTTTCCCTGTTCTTGCTCTGGAGGAATATATTCAGGTTGATGAGCGATCGCTAAACTATATTGCTTGGAGTTGTTGTTTTTCGGCTCTAACTCTTTCACTCCACCAAAATAAATTGGGATTGGTGAACAGTTTTGCCGAGATCTTGGCAGCCAATGATTCTGACGTAAAATTATGGTACTGGGCTTTAACTGCCGATAAACGATACCATAGCTATGAATATACTGAAGAAAAGATAAAACACTATCCAAAATCTGCTCGACTTCTGGGATGGAAAATGTTCCTTGTTGCTCTACTATCTGCTTTAAAGTTAAACCGGCAATCCATTCCCGAACTAAGTAGAAATCTTCTCCGTCCATGAAATATTCATAGAGTCGAGGTATTTGACGATTTTCCCCGCTCAGTCGCCTCAGCATACTAGCTTCCTGACAAAGTAACCGTTTTCGCTCTTCCAGTTCAGAATTTCCCAAAATAGGGCGTAACTTCTTGATGATATAGCGACGATTAGAAAACCAACTTTTGTCTCTAGCTAAAAAAGTTTCACTAAAGGTATTGCGACCTAAAGTTTTTATGATTCGATACTTTTCCTGGATTAATTTACCTGTCATCAAAGCACACAAAATATTGATGCATAATTACAGTGTAATAAATTCGCGTCAACAAATCTATA
Source organism: Cyanobacteriota bacterium (assembly GCA_041165225.1). Classification (GTDB taxonomy): domain Bacteria; phylum Cyanobacteriota; class Cyanobacteriia; order Cyanobacteriales; family Xenococcaceae; genus Waterburya. The sequence goes on from JBEANW010000430.1 coordinate 1,113, forward strand.
ATTTCCCATACATAGTTGCTGCATTTTCTTCACTTGATCAGGTACGAACTATTTAGTAACTAAAATCCGATAACCAGCATCATATTCCCTCTGGCTTAATAAATGACCATATTTTTGCACCCAAAAACCATAGTCAAGATCCAGCTTTAATCGTTTTAACCCTGCTTCTAATTCATTTTGTGGCATTTTAGTAAAACCAGAAATACCTCTACGAACTAGATCATCCAAATAAATTTCAAGTTTACACCGCAAATAAATCGCTTAAATTAGCAGGTATTGAAAACGGTATGATAGCTATTTCTTTTTGGGTAATTTGGCTAATTAAGTGAGCTATCTTTTGGGTGCTGGGAAAAGTAGTCAGGGTATCCGAGATCAAATAAGGGAAATAATTTGTTAGCCAAAAATCCGAAATTTTCCCCTGTTCAAAAGCAAAAATTACAATCTTTCCTGATGCAGTGATGCGACTGATTTCGCTGATCCCCCCATCCAGATCGTCAAAAATTTTTCCTTTAGTACTTTGACTCCAGTAAAAAGCCAGATTTACTCTAGTCCTATCTAGTTGTTTAGTAAACTTAACTTGTTGGAGATAAAAAGATTTAGCTCCCCTTTTCCCAAGCTCAACCATTCGATTTACGACTCATCGAAGTCACATTGATGCCACTATGAATTTTACGGCAAAACTCCATCAGGCGATCGCCACCAACAACAGCCTTCTAATCGTCGGACTCGATACTATAATGAGTAATTTGGATCGAGTATTAGATGAGGTAATGAACTTGCCAACAGAACAACAAGAAATGCTGATACAAATATTACAACGTCGGGCGATTGAACATCGAAGAGATGAAATTGCTCGCGATGCTCAATTATCTTTAGCAGAATCAAGAAAATTAAAAATTCAAACTGCTGAAGAAGCGATCGCAGATTTACGAGAGTTTATTCAAAACGATTTTGGAGATTAAGGTTTATGGTTAAAGCAACGGAACATCGTTACATAGTTATTAATTCAGAAATATTAAATGGTGAACCTATTATTGTTAATACCAGAACACCTGTTAGGGCAATTGTAGAAATGTGGCGCAATGGAACGACTCCTGAAGAAATTTCAAGTGGATTACCTCATTTGACATTGGCTCAAGTATTTGATGCTTTAAGTTATTTCAGTGATAACCAAGAAGAAATTAATAACTACATCCAATTAAATCGAATTGCGGATAACTTAATCGATCCTCTAGTCAAATAAAATATGAGTCGTTTATTTATCGAACTTTATCTTGATGAAGATGTTCATGTCTTAATAGCCGACTTGATAAAAGCAAGAGGTTTTCAAGCTCTTACAACTAGAAATGCTGGTCAACTTCAAAACAGCGATCCTGAGCAACTTAATTATGCAATTAATCATCAAAAAACTTTGGTAACTCACAATCGAGTAGATTTTGAACAATTAGCACAGGAGTATTTTAATCAAGATAAAAAACACTACGGTATCATTTTTGCAACTCGACATTCTCCTCAAGAAACTGCTCGAAGACTATTAATCATTCTTAACAATGTAACAGCAGACGAAATGGAAAATCAAGTACGATACATTTAATTAACATAAACATAGGAGTGAAGTTGCAAGAATTT
>JBEANW010000431.1:0-3363 GCA_041165225.1 Cyanobacteriota bacterium
GTTTGGCATCTAGCACTCCAAAAGCATTGAGAATATTAAAGGGCAACTCATCTTTCCGCAATACGCCACAAGAAGAGACAAAGACAAACCGTTTTAAATCTCTGGGTGCAGCGGCAACCAAGTTTTTTACCCCTATTCCATCTACTACTTTGGGGCTGTTGGCAGGTTGAAACCAATTAGCAAAATCCCAAGCAAAATCCCATCTTAGGGAAGGAAAAGCAGTTGTCCCCGTACAGCAGATGATGTAGCTGATGCCGTTGGTCACATTCCTCAAGGGGTTAGGTTCGCGAATATCCCCCTCGATGATTTCAACTCGTTCCTCAAACATCGATTCTGCTTTGGCTCTCGTTCTAGTCAAGGTGCAAACCTGGAGATCTTTGGCTAATAACTTAGCAACTACTAATTGTCCCACTCCTCCCGTAGCTCCTGCGACTAAAATCTTGTCTAGATTAGATATCATCTGACTCCGATATATTTCTGCTTCGTTTATAAGTATTTTACTTGTATGGTCTACTCAACTCAAAAGCGCAGTAGAGCTAATTATTGCAGCCGCGATCGCATTCTAGGCATTAATGATCAATAGCTTGGTGAAGATCATCCGAAGAGTTAACATTCTGACTTGTCTCATCAGTCTTTGCCCCTGCTGATTCATCAAGAATAAATTCCAAGGTCACATTGATTTTAATTTTGCCTTTTTGCCATCCTGTAGAGCCAGCTCTTAATATTTCACATTCTTCCCCCTTCCCAAACCAGGTTAAACCATAATTTAAACTTAAACTACGATACATGTATTCCGCTATCACAGGGATACCAGATTGAGCAAAAGCTTTATCAACGATATCTTTTAGCTTGCTAGTACTGGTTAACTTATCTGAGCCAAAAAATACGATATCTCTGGAGTCACATTGACTTAAATATTCATTGGTATTTATTTTGAAAGTGCTAGACATAATGGATTAGGCTTGACTGTATGAAATTATATTCTCGTTGTAACACTTAATCTAGTTAGGATGACTATAACTTTTATTATTGTTAATGGTTGACCATAAATATTCCTCTGAATTGAGCTATTAAGCACAATTATTGACTCCATCTTTCGCCTTGCTTTTAACTACAATTCTTGAATTCAGGGCAATTTTGGCGATCGCCAAACAACCTAGCCTTCTCCGCCATCAGATAGTATTCCGCAGAGAGATACTCCACAGTCAATTATTGGTATATTAAAAACTTGTAACGATATATTAAATATCCAAAACATCCATTTTTAATGAACTTATTATACCTACTTGGTTCACTAGTCCTCGCTTTAGCAGTGGGCATCGCTATCTATTTGCTGACTCCCCGTAATTACGAATCCGCTGATTCTGTCGCCAATTCCTACGATGAGTGGACAGAAGACGGCATTCTCGAATTTTATTGGGGGGAACATATTCACTTAGGACATTATGGTTCACCACCGAAGTCTACAGATTTTAACCAAGCAAAATCTGATTTTGTCCACGAAATGGTGCGCTGGGGTAATTTATCCAATATGTCTGCTGGCACAACTTTACTAGATGTCGGTTGTGGTATTGGCGGCAGTAGCCGTATCTTGGCAAAAGACTACAATTTCGATGTTACAGGAGTCACCATCAGTCCGCAACAGGTCAAACGCGCCCAAGAATTAACCCCCGCAGGAATTGACGCTAAGTTTCAGGTGGACGATGCTATGGCTCTTTCTTTTCCTGATGCTAGTTTTGATGTGGTCTGGTCAGTGGAAGCAGGGCCTCATATGCCTGACAAAGCAGTTTTTGCCAGGGAGTTATTACGAGTCTTAAAGCCTGGTGGCATTCTAGTAGTGGCAGACTGGAATCAACGGGACGATCGCCAAATTCCCCTGAATTTCTGGGAAAAACCTGTCATGAAACAATTGTTAGATCAATGGTCACATCCTGCCTTTTCCAGTATTGAAGGTTTTGCAGAAGTATTAGCAGAGACGGGTCTAGTGGAGGGGGAAGTGATGACTGACGACTGGACACAAGCAACCCTTCCTTCCTGGATCGATTCTATTTGGCAGGGCATAGTTAAGCCCAAAGGATTGATTTTATTCGGTTTTTCTGGCTTGATTAAATCTTTGCGAGAAGTCCCCACTTTATTATTGATGCGGTTAGCTTTTAGCCAGGGATTGTGTCGTTTTGGGATGTTTCGCGCCACTAGAGCTAATTTCAGTTAAGAAACCGCAAACAAGGTAGATCAACCAAGTAATCCCATTGATAAACTAGGCACAGATAACAAAACCAGTTGAGAGGCTAAAAATATGGTTGCAACCACAGGAACATCACACCCCATAAGCGATCGCTATCGCATCACAACCAAACAGCTTGATATGCCTCCTCGTCTCTTGTTGGGCCCAGGGCCAGCTAACGTCAATCCTAGAGTCTTGGCTGCTACCAGCGTTAGCCCCGTTGGGCATTTAGACCCCACCTATCTAGCGTTAATGGATGAGATTAGAGATCTGTTACGCTATGCTTGGCAGACGGAACATGAATTAACCATTGCGGTGGCAGGAACAGGCACGGCAGCGATGGAAGCTACCCTGGCTAATTCTGTTGAACCTGGAGATGTGGTTTTAGTCGGGGTTAAAGGCTACTTTGGAAATCGCCTAGTAGATATGGCGGGGCGCTATGGTGCAGATGTTCGTACCATGACTAAACCTTGGGGACGGGTGTTTGACCTCGATGAAATTAAAAGCAATCTCGAAACCCACAAGCCAGCTATTCTTGCTTTGGTTCATGCTGAAACTTCCACTGGCGCAAGGCAACCCTTAGAAGGTGTGGCGGATCTGTGTCGTCAGCATAACTGTTTGCTGCTAGTAGACACTGTGACTAGCTTGGGGGGTGTGCCTCTGTATATTGATGATTGGGGTATCGATCTCGCCTATAGCTGTAGCCAAAAAGGATTAGGCTGTCCTCCTGGGGCATCTCCCTTTACCATGAGTCAGCGTGCGCTGGACAAGCTCAACAACCGCTCTAAGCCTGTACCCAACTGGTATTTAGATATGTCCCTCCTCGCAAAATACTGGGGGAAAGAACGAGTCTATCACCACACTGCCCCCATCAATACGAACTATGGCTTACGAGAGTCCCTGCGAATAGTTGCGGAGGAAGGATTAGAAGCACGCTGGCAACGGCACCAACGTAACGCCGAAATGCTCTGGGATGGTCTAGCGGAGATGGGTTTAAGTTGTCACGTCGATCAGGAAGTGCGTCTACCGACCCTAACCACGGTAAAAATCCCCGATGGGGTGGATGGTAAAGCGATCGCCAAAAAGCTTTTGACTGAATACAATATTGAAATTGCTGGAGGCTTAGGAGAACTAGGTGG
>JBEANW010000432.1:0-4215 GCA_041165225.1 Cyanobacteriota bacterium
TTGTTGATCAGTATTGGCGATCGCTCTCGTGTTTTCTTGGTTGATGGCGCTGATCTCTTTTGTTGGGAGGAAATGACCTGAAAGATAAATTTCTTTTGTGCGGATAAATCCATATAATGAGACTTAATGTAACTTAACCTGTTGATCAGCAGTCGCTAGCAATGAACAGCCTATTTTTGGATCGTCTTCATAGCCCCAATCGCCCTGTACTAGTTTTAGATGGTGCAATGGGCACAAACCTTCAAGTGCAAAACTTAACCGCCGAAGATTTTGGTGGAGAGGAATATGAAGGATGTAACGAATATTTAGTCCATACCAAACCTGAAGCAGTCGCCATAGTTCACCGTGGCTTCTTGGAAGCTGGGGCGGATATTATTGAAACTGATACCTTTGGCGGCACATCTATTGTCTTAGCTGAGTATGATTTGGCTGACCAAGCTTACTATCTTAATAAAGCGGCGGCGGAATTAGCCAAAAAGCTCACGACAGAATATTCTACTCCCGAAAAACCTCGGTTTGTGGCGGGTTCTATGGGCCCTGGAACTAAGCTTCCTACCTTGGGACATATTGACTACGATACATTGCTGATTAACTACAAAGAACAGGCAGAAGGATTGTACGACGGGGGAGTCGATTTATTCTTAGTTGAAACTTGCATGGATGTGTTGCAGATTAAAGCAGCACTCAACGGGATTGAAGAAGTATTTAAGGAAAAAGGCGATCGCCGTCCGTTGATGGTATCGGTGACAATGGAACAAATGGGGACAATGCTTTCTGGTTCAACCATGGAATCTGCTTTGGCAATTTTAGAACCTTTCCCCATCGATATTTTAGGTCTAAACTGCGCTACAGGGCCAGATCTAATGAAAGAGCATGTCAAACATCTATCAGAACATTCTCCCTTTGTGGTGTCCTGTGTGCCGAATGCTGGGTTGCCAGAGAACATTGGCGGACAGGCGCACTATAAGCTAACGCCGTTAGAACTGCGGATGGCGTTGATGCACTTCGTCGAAGATTTGGGAGTGCAAATCATTGGTGGCTGTTGTGGTACTCGTTACGACCATATTAGGTCTTTGGCAGAAATATCGGCAGATTTAACCCCCAAAGAACGGCATCCTCACTACGAACCCTCCGCTGCCTCGATTTATAGTACTCAACCCTACATTCAAGATAATTCTTTCCTGATCGTCGGGGAAAGATTAAACGCCAGTGGTTCTAAACAGTGTCGAGAATTACTTAATGAAGAAAACTGGGATAGTTTAGTCGCTTTAGCCAAATCCCAAGTCAAAGAAGGCGCTCACATTCTTGATGTCAACGTGGATTATGTCGGACGAGATGGCGAAAAAGACATGAAAGAACTAGCTTCTCGCCTGGTTAATAACGTTACTCTCCCGCTGATGTTGGACTCCACAGAGTCGACGAAAATGGAAGCGGGCTTAAAAGTGGCTGGGGGGAAATGTATCCTCAACTCCACTAATTACGAAGACGGAGAAGAAAGATTTTATCAAGTATTAGAGCTTGCGAAACGATACGGTGCGGGGATAGTAATTGGTACTATTGACGAAGAGGGGATGGGACGGACTGCGGAGCAAAAATTTGCGATCGCCAAACGTGCCTATGAAGCAGCAGTAGAATATGGTATCCGCCCCGAAGAAATCTTTTTTGATCCACTGGCGCTACCCGTCTCGACTGGGATTGAAGAAGACCGTGAAAACGCCAAAGCAACGGTAGAAGCGACGAAAAGAATCCGCGCTGAGTTACCAGGTTGTCACGTATTACTGGGGGTTTCTAATGTTTCCTTTGGTCTGAATCTAGCATCGAGACAAGTATTAAACTCCGTCTTCCTCCACGAATGTATGCAGGTGGGATTGGATTCGGCGATCGTTAATGCCAGCAAGATTCTGCCCCTGTCTAAAATCGACCCTAAGCACCAGAAAATTTGTCAAGACTTAATCTATGACCGACGGGAGTTTGACGGTGATATCTGTACCTACGATCCTTTGGGAGAATTAACTACTCTCTTTGCAGGGAAGAAAATCAAAAAATCCGAGGCAGTTGATAAAAACCTGCCCATCGAAGAACGTCTAAAACAGCACATTATCGATGGGGAAAGGATTGGTCTAGATGAAGCCTTAGATGAAGCACGAGGACAGTATCCTCCGTTAGATATCATTAACACCTTCTTGTTAAACGGCATGAAAGTGGTCGGGGAACTATTTGGTTCAGGACAAATGCAACTTCCTTTCGTGCTGCAATCGGCTCAAACGATGAAGGCTGCCGTCGCCCATCTAGAACCCTACATGGATAAAGAAGCGGCTGACGATAGTGGGAAAGGTAAATTTATCATTGCCACCGTTAAAGGGGATGTTCATGACATTGGCAAGAACCTAGTTGATATTATCCTCTCCAATAATGGTTACAAGGTAATCAACCTGGGTATTAAGCAGCCAATAGAAGCAATTATTAAAGCCTACGAAGAACATCAGCCAGACTGTATTGCCATGAGTGGGTTACTGGTTAAATCCACCGCTTTTATGAAAGACAACTTAGAAACCTTTAACGAAAGAGGGATTACCATTCCCGTAATTCTCGGAGGTGCAGCCTTAACCCCTAAGTTTGTTAATCAAGATTGTCAGAATGCCTACAAAGGTAAGGTGATATATGGCAAGGATGCCTTTGCAGATTTACATTTCATGGATAAGTTAATGCCCGCTAAGGCAGAGAACAATTGGGATGATCTCAAGGGATTTTTAAATGAACCCGACGATGGTAGGGGCGATTCGCGACGCGAAGCTAGTCCTTTAGGGCGAATCGCCCCTACGGACAATGGAAATGAAATTCCGTTTGAGGGAGAAAACCAAGACAAAATCTTTGTGGATGAAGTCAGCAAAAAACAAGAACCTGCGGTAATTGACACCAAACGTTCCGAAGAAGTTAGCTTAGACATTGATCGCCCTACCCCGCCTTTCTGGGGCAGCAAAATCCTCGAACCCGCAACTATTCCTCTAGAGGAAGTATTCCCCTATCTAGACTTACAGGCATTATTTGTCGGACAGTGGCAATTCCGCAAACCTAAAGAGCAATCGCGATCAGAATACGATGAATTCCTGGCGCGGAAAGTCCAGCCTATTTTAGAGGAATGGAAACAACGCATTATTACTGATAATCTCTTGCATCCCACTGTGATTTATGGTTACTTTCCCTGTAATGCCGAGGGAAATACCTTATACATATACCCTGTAGGGGCTGTTCGCCCTAAAGGACTCCTAAAGGATACCGCTCCGCATATAGCTTCGCGTCGCGAACAGCCCCTACCAGAACCGATAACGTCTTTTGAATTTCCTCGTCAAGGTTCAGGCAAACGTCTTTGTATTGCCGACTTCTTTGCCAGTAAAGAGTCTGGTCAAGTTGATGTCTTTCCCTTGCAAGCGGTGACGGTGGGAGAAATCGCTACTGAATACGCCCAAAAGCTATTCCAAGCGGATAACTATACAGATTATCTTTACTTCCACGGCATGGCAGTTCAGATGGCAGAAGCTTTAGCTGAATGGACTCATGCCAGAATTAGGAACGAGTTAGGCTTTGCCGCCGAAGAATCCAGCAGCATCCGCGATACTCTACAGCAGCGCTATCGAGGTTCCCGCTATAGCTTTGGTTATCCTGCTTGTCCTAACATTGCCGATCAATTTAAGCAGCTAGATTTACTAGACACTAAACGGATCAACATGTACATGGATGAAAGTGAGCAGCTATCTCCTGAACAGTCTACGACGGCGATTATTACCTATCACCCCGCAGCGAGATACTTTAGTACTTAGTTCATTATAAAGAATAAATTATTTAGGTGGGTAAAATTCCCACCTTTTTTTTGTTTCGCGTAAAGGCATAGGGACGTAAAGAAGCTAGGTTCTTCAGTACTTGTTATGCTTAAACAATAGTTAAATCACTGAGATAATAAAACTCTAGTACGAAAGTTATCAAAATTTCTAAACCCATAAGCAGAACGTTTGAGTAGTTTTAATTTATTATTAATTCCTTCTACTACACCATTAGTTATTCTTTCATCAAAATAACTAATTATTTCTCCGCTCCATATCTACTAATACAGCACAATAGTTTCCCTGACCTTTGACTAAGGCTATTTCATCAATTCCCAACTTTTTTAACTGTAATGGTTTTGACTCTCTTAGCTCTACTGCTCGATCTCTGAGCATG
>JBEANW010000433.1:0-13678 GCA_041165225.1 Cyanobacteriota bacterium
TCGGTACCATCGGGATGGGCTGCTGCCCAGAAGCTCCAGGGTAAGGAGTTGAGCTATAACAACCTGGTAGACTTAGAAGCTGCGCGACGTATCATTAGCGAATTTGACCCTGCCGAACCCGCAGCAGCGGTGCTAAAGCATACTAATCCCTGTGGAGCCGCCCTGGGGAGTACTTTGGTCGAGGCTTATGAAAAGGCTTTTAATGCCGATAGTGTTTCCGCCTTTGGGGGGATTGTGGCCTTAAATCAGACGATTGATGCTGCTACAGCACAGGCTTTGACTAAAACATTTCTCGAATGCGTGGTTGCCCCTGGGTGCGATTCAGCGGCACAAGAAATCTTAACCGCTAAATCTAAACTAAGAATTTTGCTCTTACCTGATTTAGCTACAGGACAACCAGAAACCATTAAGGCGATCGCTGGAGGATTTTTGGTACAGGCTAGCGATGATCAAATTGAGAACCCCGATCATTGGCAAATAGTGACAAATAAACAACCCACTCCAGAACAAATTGCCGAGATGCTATTTGCCCAAAAACTAGTGAAGCACGTCAAGTCTAATGCTATTTTAGTGAGTCGCGATCGCACTACTTTGGGGATTGGTGCAGGGCAAATGAATCGGGTGGGTTCCGTCAAAATTGCCCTAGAACAGGCGGGAGAAAAGGCTCAAGGTGGAGTACTGGCTAGTGATGGTTTCTTCCCCTTCGATGACTCGGTACGTACCGCTGCTGCTGCGGGAATTAGTGCCATTATTCAGCCAGGAGGTTCAATGCGAGATCAGGATTCCATTACTGCGGCTAATGAATTAGGTATTGTCATGGTGTTAAGCGGTACGCGCCACTTTTTACATTAAAAATTGTTTGTAAGCTCATAGCTTAGAGCTTGTAGCTTATAGCTTAGAGCTTGTAGCTTATAGCTGGGGCAAAGCCCCGTTATTGGTTTATACTGGACTGTGTGATATCGAGGATACTAAATAATAAATATTAAAAGTAGAGTCTCGTATTTAAGTTTAGACGTGAGTTCCCTGGCTGGGCAGCTATAATGAAAGGCTCGACAGTTAGAGACTGATAGACCATAAACTAAATTCTTACAGGACGACACAAGCCCCCGAATTCATAAGGTGGCTTTTGAGTAAGAGTACTCTAACTCAAAACGCGCCGTTCGGGGGCCGCGCCCTTACCACCATAATTTAAACAAGGAGGATGATTTTTAATGACCCAAGTGGTTGTTGGACAGAACGAAAACATAGAATCTGCGCTGCGTCGTTTTAAACGTCAAGTGTCCAAAGCAGGTATCTTTGCCGATATTAAACGTCGTCGTCACCACGAGACACCAATTGAAAAACGTAAGCGTAAAGCGATCGCCCGTCGTAAAAAGCGTTACCGTTAAACTGATTATACTTTTAACTAAGAAACAGGTCTTAAATCAAGACTCTATAAAGCGATCGCTAGCTGAAACAACAGTGGCGATCGCTTCTTGTTGATATACTTACAAATCAAGTTATGAATCAAGTTAATTATCATTAATAATTATCATTCAATGATAGATTTGATACCTGTTAGCAACAGTCAAGAATATATAGTTTGCGATCGCAACTTAAAGATTGTGCAGTTTTCTGGAGACACCCTCAAGTATGCAACTCAAACCTTATTATCAGGGCAAGATATTCAACTCTGTTTACCTGAGATGATTGGTTTAGAAGCAACCTGTGAAGAAATACTGACAGGACAATCTGCTAGTTTTACTCTAGAAGCTATTTTGCGTCATCAGCCAGACGGGGGACTACTGTATTTTAATCTGGTGATTCAAGAAATTGAGCAGTGCATCGTGATTTTCTTAGAAGATGTCACCAAGTCTACCCTGCTACATCAGTTATCAGTGCAGAGACTTAATGAAGCTGAAATTACTCTCGACAAACTGCAAAGATTTGAATACTGCACCAACAAGATCATCGCTTCAATGCAGGATGTATTGTTAATTACCTCCCCCTCAGGAATCATTGAGCGGGTTAACAAGTCTACTACGGAATTATTCAAACAAAAGCAATCAGATTTAATTAACCAATCCATAGATGAGATTATTACCGATCCTAGTTACAATCATCAGGAAATTTATGGCTCATTGTTGAGTTTAGAAGATTCAGTTAGTAAAATAGAGGTGAATTTTACTAGCAAGCAATCCCAACCGATTCAGATTGAATTTGACTGTTTTATCGCTCCTACGGAAGTAAAAGACTTTTTTAACTGTGTTTATATTGGTCGAGATATTACTGCTAGAAAACAAGCAGAAGCAGAAATTCGCAAATCTCTCGCCCGCGAAAAAGAACTAAAAGAGCTTAAGTCAGGATTTATTTCTATGGCTTCCCATGAATTTCGTAATCCCCTCAGCAGCATCTTGTTATGCGTACAGAATCTGCGAGAAAATGCAGCGGAAATTAATGATCCTAGCCGCGAATTCTATTTGCAATCAATTCAAGATGCAGCCTTAACGATGAACTCGTTATTAGAAGATATTTTAATTCTGAGCAAGGCAGAATCAGAGAAACAAATCCTAAAGCTAGAACCTATAGATCTAAGAGTTTTCTGTGGCAAAATTATTCAAAAACTGGCTGCTATCTATAATGATAAAACAGTTTACTTTGATTATCAAATGACCAGTGATATAGCTAATTTAGATTCCACAACTTTGAGTCATATTCTCAATAATTTGCTTTCCAATGCCCTCAAATATTCGCCTTCAGGGACAGCAGTTGATTTAATGATTACAGAGCAAATTGAACCTCCAGCCATTAAAATTAGAGTCAGCGATCGCGGAATTGGTATCCCCCCCGAATCACAAAAGCATTTATTTGAATCATTTTACCGAGCAGGAAATACTAGCTCTTTCCCTGGCACTGGTTTGGGTTTAGCGATTGTCAAAAAGTCCGTCGATCTCTATCAAGGATCGATTACCGTGGATAGTGAGGTTGGTCAGGGAACAAATATTATCGTGCTGCTACCAATTAAGTAAAATCAATAAATTACTATGCTTTTATTTCTTTTATAAAAATATACTATGAACGAAATTTCCAAGGCAGCAATACGCAAAAAATTAGGTAATATTTCTCAACTTAGAGAGCTTTTGTTAGGAGAACAACTTGCTGAATACAATCATAGATTAGAGCAGTATCATCAGAGGTTAAATTCTCTGGAAACAAATTTACAACAGTCCCAAGTAGCGATCGAAGCGCGTCTTACTCAGTTGGAGAAAAAGCTGTTGGAGCAGATTAATGCAGTTGCTAGTAGTGGGGAACAAAGAAGCAAATATTATTACCTTAAAACTCAATCAGAACAGCATCAACTGCAACAAGAATTTGAGCATTTATCTCAATCTAGTCAAGAAAATATAGATTTATTAGATCAAACTTTAAATAACAACACGAATAGTTTGAAAACAGAAATTGCTCAGTCAAAATCTGATTTAGATCGAGATATAATTTTGTTTAACCAACAGCTTTCTCATAAGTTAGAAACCCATCTTCAAGAACTGACAATTAATAAAATTTCACGTACTGACTTGGCAGAAGTTCTACTTGAATTATCTCTTAAGCTCAAGGAAACAAATCCCTCCTCAGATCGAGCTAGTGCCAAAGATTGATCCTAAATTACTTAAGTGAATAGGCAAACTCCGAATTCTTAAAATGTTAGAAAACGAGCAGCAACATAGCGGTTTAAAGATCACGTCTTCGACTAATTTTACACAATGGTTAAGCGATCGCTTTCTCAGTTTAGCCTTTACTACCTATCAAGCGGGAAAAATTTTTCTGGTTGGTCTACAACCGAATGGGAATCTTTCGGTCTTTGAACGTACTTTTGACCACTGTATGGGCTTGTGGGTCGATAATTCTAGTTTATATCTTAGTTCTCTCTATCAAATCTGGGGTTTTGAGAACGCCTTGGAGGCGGGGCAAACTTATGATGGTTATGATTTTCTCTACATTCCTCAATCTAGCTATGTTACTGGAGATCTAGACATCCATGATTTAGTAGTGGATGATTCTGGCAAACTAATCTTTGCCAATACTTTGTTTAACTGCTTAAGCACAGTGAGTAGCACCCACAGCTTTACTCCCTTATGGCAGCCTGAGTTTATTTCCCAGCTTGTAGCAGAAGATCGCTGTCATTTAAACGGAATTGCTTTACAAAAGGGAAAAGTTCGCTATGTCACCACCATTGGACAAACAGATACAGTAAATGGTTGGCGAGATCAACGTCATGATGGTGGCTGTGTAATTGATATTATCCATAATCAAATTATTGCTACAGGATTGTCCATGCCTCACTCTCCTCGCTGGTATCAGGAACGTTTATGGTTGTTGAATTCTGGCACTGGTGAATTTGGCTATCTAGATCTCCAGCAGGAAAAATTTGAACCGATGGTTTTTTGTCCTGGCTATCTCCGTGGCTGCGCCTTGGTCGAAAACTATGCGGTAGTGGGAATCTCGCAATTAAGGAACAAAACTTTTTCTGGCTTACTGTTAGATCAAAAGTTACAACAAGCAGACCGAGAATCATTTTGTGGCTTATTGATTATTGATTTATTGCAAGGGGAAATTGTTCACTGGCTGAAACTAGAAGGAGTGGTGAGTGAACTATATGATGTGGCCATCTTACCCAAGATTAGAAGACCTATGGCAATTGGATTCAAATCTGATGAGATCAAGCGACTAATCACCATCGAGGGAATATAATCTGGTGGATGATTTTATGCTAGATCTATTTATAAAATAAGACTTAAATTTGTCTATTTTGAGCATATTAGAAGATGACATTTTAGATTAATGTGGCTATAGTTGGATACTGCCATTGAAAATAATCTAAATCACATTTTTTTTACTCAGATTTGTAGTGAGTAACTAGTATTTTTTGATCTATTAAGTAGGTAGGTGGAATTAAATATAAAACCAAAAACAAAATAGATTGTGAGAGCAGTTAACTAGCTATCTCTATTCCCTAATCCCCTAATTCCCTATTCCCCCAACTCCCTACTAAACCATCTTCTAATTAATTTGATCCACCTACTTATTTGATCTATTAATTTTTCCAAGCTGTTATTTTTTTAGTCCAGTTTTTAGTTCAATAGCTATCAAATTATAACTATCTATATTGATCATTTATATCTATGAATTTATATAGCGCAGCAATTATTTCCACTGGGCTATCCTGGATATTAATTAATAACTGTACCATTGATCAGGCGATCGCCAAACAAGCTCCAGATAATTCAATCAATACTTGTAATCAAATAAATAATCAAGCTTTAACACCATCAGCTCCTATTTTAGCTGACCAGATTGTTGACCATCGGAATCTAGTGGCATCTACTAAAGCTACCCTAGATAAGACTCAATCTAGCTTTTGGTGGGCAGCACTCCAGTTTGATCCCTTTGATGGCAAATTAGTGCAAAATTGGCTTGCTTATCCTCAAAAACAGCAAATTAATTTAATCGTTAACTGGCAATTATGGACTTTGCTAGACTATTTTGGCCGCTACCGTTTTGTGAATCAGTTTGGTACTGTCGCCAGAAAGTATGGTTATAGTCTAAATATTTTCAATCAGGAGGATCAGTGTTTGGCTAGTTATAAATACAATTCCACTAGCATTCCCCCGAAATGGGAACTTAATTTAGAACAATTAGGCAGGAGTAGTTTGCCCATTGAACCTGTACAACAGCCATCTATTATTGAAGTACCTTGACTTCAGTTCGAGTTGAGAACATTTAAAAATCTGAAAACGCCAGACAATATGCCAGAAAAAAGGGCAGCGATCGCGCTACCCAGTAATGATTTAAAATTATCTAGAATTAACTTACTGGTTTAACTTTTAACCAGTTTTTTGGTTTTCAGCTTCCGCAGACGAATTGATTCTGGCGTTACTTCCACTAACTCATCTGAGCCAATATATTCCAAGGCTCGTTCTAAGCTCATTTCAGTCGGTGCTTGTAGTTGAACTAGCTCATCTCCACTAGCAGCACGATGGTTAGTCAATTGCTTGGCTTTACAGACGTTTAAGTCAAGGTCTTGGGAACGATTATGTTCTCCCACAATCATGCCTTTATAAACTTTAGTACCAGGAGTAATAAAGAATATTCCTCGATCTTCCGCATTTTTCAGGGCATAGAAAGTGGATACCCCTTCTTCAAAAGCGATGATTACGCCGTTGTAACGGGTTTCTAATTCCCCAGAGAACTCACGATATTCCAGGAAACTGTGGTTCATAATACCTTCCCCACGAGTCATGCGAACGAAGTCACCACGGAAGCCAATTAAACCTCTGGCAGGAATTACAAACTCTAGTTGAGTACGTCCACCACCATTTTGCATATCCTTCATTTCGCCCTTGCGCTGTCCGAGACGCTCAATACAGCTACCCACCGCAGCTTCAGGAACATCTATAACTAGATATTCAAAAGGTTCACAAGGCTTACCCTTGATTTCCCGATAGATTACCTGGGGTTGGGATACTTGGAATTCATATCCTTCCCGACGCATGGTTTCGATCAGAATGCCTAAGTGCAGTTCTCCCCGACCAGAAACCAGAAACTGCTCTGCCGAATCACCATCTTCCACGCGAAGAGCCACGTTAGTTTCTAATTCTCGCATGAGGCGATCGCGGATTTGACGAGAAGTGACGAAACTTCCTTCCAGCCCTGCAAAAGGAGAATTATTCACTGAGAAGGTCATTTGCAAAGTAGGTTCATCTACTTTAATTAGGGGTAATGCTTGAGGTTCATTAGGACAGGTAATCGTCTCCCCAATGTTGGCATCAGCAAATCCTGATACTGCCACAATATTGCCCGCACTAGCCTCATCCATTTCTACCCGTGCTAGACCTTTAAAGCCCATCAGCTTGGATATTTTGGCTTTGACGATTTTGCCATCTTCTTTAATCAAGGCTGCTTGTTGACCTGATTTCAGCACCCCATTATGAATTCTACCGATCACAATCCGACCCAGATAATCGGAATAATCTAGAGTAGTTACCTGAAGTTGCAACGGCTGGTTTACATCACCTGCTGGAGGTGGAACGTGATGAATGATCGCTTCAAATAAAGGCTGCATATCCACACCTTCTTCATCCAGAGTTTCCTTGACATATCCTTCTAAGCCAGAAGCATAAAGGGTAGTAAAGTCGCACTGGTCATCATCTGCCCCCAGTTCAACAAATAAATCGAATACTTTATCTACCGCACCATCGGGATGTGCGCGCGGACGGTCAATCTTATTAACGACGACAATGGGACGTAAGCCTTGTTCCAAGGCTTTCTTTAACACGAAGCGAGTTTGGGGCATCGGCCCTTCGTTGGCATCAACGATGAGTACACAACCATCAACCATTCCCAGAACCCGTTCAACTTCTCCACCGAAGTCTGCGTGACCAGGAGTATCAACAATATTAATTAAAGTATCTTGATAAGTAACTGCGGTATTCTTGGACAGAATTGTAATGCCTCGTTCTCTTTCAAGATCGTTAGAGTCCATGACACAATCTGGAACATCTTCGCCTTCGCGGAAAACACCCGATTGTTTCAGCAGTGCATCTACGAGAGTGGTTTTACCGTGATCGACGTGAGCAATAATAGCAATGTTGCGAATAGGAAGAGACATAGGATTGGTCTTATAGACTTTTGTATCTTTTTCTCAAAGATTCTTAATGATTATAGCTTAAGTTTGTTTTTATTTATCTTGAAATGTTATGAGTAAAAAAATGTTGAGACGAAAAAGAAGTTTTTTATTAATCGCTATTGTGGGGATTATCGTCGATCAGCTAACTAAATATCTGGTGGTGCAAAACTTTGGGTCAGTGGGTGATACGTTACCTCTGTGGCAAAATGTGTTTCATTTCACCTATGTAATTAATACTGGGGCAGCCTTTAGCTTTTTTCGCGGACAGGTAGATATTTTACGTTGGATTTCTTTGATCGTCAGTTTTATTCTAGTTGTTTTTGTCTGGCGATCGCCAAAAATGACTTTATTAGAGCAGTTAGGTTACGGGTTTATTTTGGCGGGAGCAGTGGGCAATGGCATTGATCGCTTCTTGTTTGGCTATGTGGTTGATTTTTTTGATTTTCGCCTGATTAATTTTCCCGTATTCAATGTCGCGGACATGGCAATCAATATAGGAGTGATCCTACTGCTAATGACTAGTTTTGGCATACGAGCTAAATCCCAAACAAATCATAAATAATAAAAAGATGCTTAACAAAAAAGCATTTATGCTGCGTCTGGTAACTTTTTGGATAACCTCATAAAATCACACGGAAATTATTGAAAATGACCATACTGACCATGCTGTTGATTGCATTTGGATTAGTAATTATTTTCGCTTGTATCTTCTTGGTGAGACTCTCATCTGCTTGGTCAGAGTGGTTTGAACAAGGGACTACCCCCATTACAGATCAAGGAAAGTATGCGGAACTGCTAACTTTCCTCCGCGCATATGGTCTTGCAAATAACTTTCCCAATGAATGTGGGGAAAACACGTTGGCTTTTTTTTATTTACCGCGCTTTCTGCAAGGCGGTACTAAAATGTATCTGCGAATTTGCGTTACCGAGGATTGGCTTCAAAATTTTATCTTGGAAACACCAAAACAAATACAGAATTGCGATCTGCATGGCAAACCTTTCAAGAAGTTTCCACCATCCAATTTATTAGTCTTTCAAGATCTAGGATTCCCACCATCCTGTCTATTAACCTTTGTGCCTGAGTATGCAAAAAGCAGTTGTTTCCGAGAGTTTCCGTCAACTTCAACCTACGAAATTCTGACTCACAGCGGAATTGCGATGTCAGGCTACGTAAACGGAGGGGCTAATTGGAAATATGGCAAATTCGAGGGAATTGCCATTGATCGGACTAACCTAGAAGTGTTTTACTACATGGAGATGTGGTAATGCGGTTTTCTACGTCCTCAACGCTTCCCTCGGAACCTCTACAAAGCAAAGCGACACATCGAACTCACGTTGTTCTATAAGTACGATAGTCAATATTGGGAAAGATATTATCAATTAGTTCCACTTTTTCTAACCATCCAGAGTCTATTTTGCCCACTAAAATATCATCATAGATTTTGTTGAAGCGGAGTAAATGCGATCGCGTTCTGCGAATTGCATAGGGAACCATCGTCCCCGTCCGCATGATAAATGCCCAGTCAGAGGATTGCGCCAACAGCACCTCCCTAGCTGCCTGATTTAAAGCACGCCATTCCAACTCATCGGCAGGTTCACGATCTGCTAGCTTAATCATTCTTTCTGCTGCCTTGTGCAGATGAGGATAAACCCACGCATTGGTATCATTCAACCAATATTCATGAAATCCCTTATAACCCCAGCTAGATTGAGATGGACGACAGACTTGTTGGGTCGGTTGTTGTTGGAGATATTCTGATAAATGAGTCATATCATAGGTGTCCTGGTCAAACCAACTTTTACGGAACAAAAAGTCGATAAACTGAGGCCCTTCATACCACCAGTGACCAAACAGTTCCGCATCGTAGGGTGAAACTACAATGGGCGGACGTTGTAGCATCCCGCTGAGATTTTGGATTTGGCGCTCACGATTATACATGAAGTTCCCTGCATGTTCCGCAGCCTTTTCCCTTGCCCAATAGGGATCGTACAGACCTTTTTCGGTTAATCCACCATCTCGACTAGTAATTTTGTGATATTTGATACCAGTGTTTTTCCGTTGTCCGTTGGGCATAATGTAGGGCTTGATGTATTCATACTCAGCCTCCCAACCTAAATCTTTATAAAATTCACGGTATTCTATTGCCCCAGGATAGCCTACCTTAGAAGACCAAACTTGTTGCGAAGATTCATGGTCGCGACCAAAAGCAGCTACTCCCGTTTCCGTATAGATGGGAGCATAGGAGCCATGACGGGGACGAGGGCGAGCATAGAGAATACCATGACCATCCGTCAGAAAATAGCGCAAGCCAGCATCCGCTAGCATTCTTTCTAAGCCTTCATAGTAGGCACATTCTGGCAGCCAAATTCCCTTGGGTGCGCGACCAAAGTTCTCCTCGTAATGTTCGCAAGCAACCTTAACCTGGGACCAGACAGCTTGGGGATACATCTTCATCAAGGGCAGATAACCATGAGTTGCGCCACAGGTGATAATATCCAAGTTGCCACTATCCTGAAACTTTCTGAAAGCACCAACCAAATCGCGATTGTAACCTGCCCAAGTTTGCCGAATCTGGCTAAAGGAGTTGGCATAATACTCAGAGAGATAGAGCATATGACCATTGTGTTGATGTCGGTCAATTTCTTTGGCAATTAGTTCTTCTAGTTGAGCTAGATGAGCATCGTAACGATCTTGTAATAGTTCATCCCGTAACATTGACACCAATGGCGGTGTCATGCTCATAGTCATTTTAAAGTTTACGCCATCTCGCTTTAGACCTTCAAAAACTTGCAGCAGGGGAACATAGGTCTCGGTAATGGCTTCAAACAGCCATTCTTCTTCTAAAACAAAATCGCTTTCTGGATGTCGGACAAAGGGTAAGTGAGCGTGTAAGACGAGAGCAAGATAACCAAGAGCCATGATGATTTAGTGTATTGTAGTATCTCTAAATTTTTTGATAGCCGTGAAGACGGAGTTTTAAAGCTAAAGATTGATTTGAGTTGAAGAACTGGGGCAATCTAGGTAAATTTTATGATATCTTAATAGTGTCTTCTGATAAAGTTTTACATACGGGTAAACTCTCTTTAATTAAGCTGATTGTTAACTGATAGCTGTTTTAATTAAAAATTTAATTGAATTTTCAAAGTTACTTCTTTTAACACGATGCGAATAGTAGGAGGCGATTGTTTAAATCGTCGTCTAATGAATGAATATTGAAGTGTTGAGTTAAATTTAGTGTTGCATTCCAATAAGCAATGTCCCGATTCCGATCAAGGTAGCGAGGAGGAATTATTGCTTCAACTACTACTGTTTGTCGATCAGCGTTCTTCTTCTGAGGAACAGGTTCAAGAAGTTAAGGCTTGCTTACAAAGCTTACGTTCTGACTGTGCTTTCAAGTTGGATGTGGTGGAGATCGAAAAACAGCCCCATCTAGTAGAGTTTTTTCGCTTGGTTGCTACTCCCGCTCTCGTAAAAATGTCTCCAGCACCGAGACAAACCTTGGCAGGAAGCAATTTAATCCAGCAATTAGAAAAATGGTGGCCCCAGTGGAAGGGGCAGTCCCAAGTCTCCCTAGGAACAAACAGCCATAACCAAACTGGGGACTCTTTGACTAAAGTGTTACCCCCTGGCAACTATGACGCTCAGGGGATTATGTTGGCGGATGAAATATTTAGTCTGAGGCAAGAAAAAGCTGAGTTAGAAGCACAGCTACGTTTTAAAGACAAAATTTTGGCAATGCTGGCTCATGATCTGCGAACACCATTAACGGCAGCCTCTATGGCAGTGGAAACAATTGAGTTATCCGAGAAAAATGATGGGTTATCGGTAAAGAAACTTCTGGCTCTGAAGCGGAAGTTATTTCGCCAAGCCAGAAATCAGTTTAACATCATGGATAATATGATCGGCGAACTGCTACAAAACTCTCAGAATAACCATGTCAAGCTAGCAGTCAAACCAAAACCCCTCAATCTCTGTTCCCTTTGTCGAGATATAGCCAGTCAGTTTGATGTCAAATTAGGGCAAAAATCGATGGACTTTGTCATGGATCTGCCCCAGGATCTGCCCCTTATTTATGCTGATGCTGAATTAATCCGTCAACTGATG
The DNA here is from genome assembly GCA_041165225.1 of Cyanobacteriota bacterium. Taxonomy (GTDB): domain Bacteria; phylum Cyanobacteriota; class Cyanobacteriia; order Cyanobacteriales; family Xenococcaceae; genus Waterburya. Next base: position 11,769 of record JBEANW010000433.1, read on the forward strand.
AGTAATTTGCTAGACAACGCCATTAAGTACACTCCAGAAGAGGGTAGCATCTCTTTGTCAGTTCTCCATCGCACAAACCAAAAGGTGCAGGTAAGTATTTGTGATACGGGCCCTGGAATTCCTTTGACGAAAAGAGAACAGATTTTTGAAGATAGCTTCCGTCTTCAACGCGATCGCGCCGAGAAAGGTTATGGACTAGGATTAGCAACTTGCCACCAAATCGTCTCCGCTCATTATGGTCAGATTTGGGTGGACAGTGAGCCAGAATCAGGTAGCTGTTTTCGCTTTACCTTGTTGGTATATAAGTAATTTCGGTCATTTGGAATCGTTCCGAACTCTGAACTCCGAACTCCGAACTAAACTAACCAGTATTTCTCATCCCCGCAGCAATACCATTAATGGTTAACATTGCCCCTCGCAATAATTCTTCTTTGCTAAAGCGGAAGTGTAGTGCCTGAGACTTATCGTGTTGGCGTAAGCGCTTGATCAATGCTACCTGTAAAAAGCCGAGGGGAACAATTGTACCATTTCGTAGTTGAACTGATCGCTGTAGGGCTGGATTGCCATCTAAGAGCTTTTGCTGACCACTGATTTTGAGAATTAAAGTTTTGGTGAGCAGATATTCTTCCGAGATCTGAGCAAATAACTTTTGGAAGCGATCGAGATCCTCTGGTTGAGATAACTCTTTAACGTAGTGTTCAGCAATCTGGAGATCTACTTTAGCGAGGGTCATTTCTACCTTAGAAATTACCATGCGAAAGAAAGGCCACTTGACGTAAAAATATTGCAGCAGATCAAGGTTTTTTTCAGGCTCTTGTTCTAAAAACCCGTGTAGTGCCGAGCCAACACCATACCAAGCGGGTAGTAAAAAGCGGCTTTGAGTCCAGCTAAATACCCAGGGAATTGCCCTGAGACTACTCATATCCTTCTGGTTATTAGCTTCCCCTTTACCAGGGCGCTTAGCAGGACGAGAACCAATCTGAAGCTGGCTAATTACGTCTATGGGGGTGACGGAATGGAAAAAGTCTACAAAGTCTTCCTGTTCATAGATTAAAGAACGATATACAGTGCGCGATCGCGCGGATAGCTCTTCCATAATCTGATTCCAGGGTTCGACCCGATCAAATCCGCTACCGAGCAAACTAGACTGAATCACCGCAGTAGTCATGGTTTCCAGATGATACAGCGCCAATTCAGGTAAAGAATATTTAGAGGCGAGAACTTCCCCCTGTTCGGTAATTTTGATTCTGCCCTGGATCGTATCCGTTGGTTGAGCCAAAATTGCTGAGTAAGCAGGGCCACCCCCGCGACCCACGGAGCCACCTCGACCGTGGAAAATCCGCAGAGCAATGCCAAATTCCGCAGCCACCTGTTGTAAGGCTCGTTGAGCTTTGTGGATCTCCCAGTTACTACTTAAGAAGCCTGAGTCTTTATTGCTATCGGAATAGCCCAACATCACTTCTTGCAGATCGCTAGGAGTCAGCGGGGGGAAACTGGTGCTAGCGATCGCATTTTGTTGGGTCGAAACATATTCATAACCTCCCGATAGGGAAGCACGATAGAAGGGTAGCTCAAACAGTTCTCGCATCACTGTGGGAGCGCGTTTTAAATCTTCTACCGTCTCGAACAGAGGCACAATCCTCACAGAGGTGTGACAAGTTGCAGGGTCGTATAGTCCCGCCTCTTGAGCCAGCAACAGTACTTCTAAAACATCACTGACAAAATTAGTCATGCTGATGATGTAGGTTTTACAGATTTTAGTACTGAACTCCTGTTGTAACATTCGTAACATGCGAAAAGTTTCAATAGTTTCGCAGGTGGTAGGAGAAAAAGGCATTTCCCCTGGAATTAGAGGGCGACGAGTTTTTAATTCCTGAATCAGCCAGGCGGTTTTTTCGGACTCAGAAAGC
>JBEANW010000434.1:0-4669 GCA_041165225.1 Cyanobacteriota bacterium
TTTTTCAGTTGTTGAACCATTAAATGCTTTCTATCTCATCTTTGTACTTACTAAAGGTGAGTTTTTTTAGTTTGGGTTTTGTGTTGGGTCTTGATTTTTGATGCAATCGACATAATGATAAAATTGCTTTATGTTCTTGGCATTATCTAGTTATGCATAGATTGCTTAACCCCAGAAAAAGCGTTTTCACAGATAACTCTGGGGTTTCAAGATCTTGTGGAACAGAGGTTAATATTATCAACAGTATCCATAAGGTCTTCATGAATTAGGTAAGTGTGATTACTTTTCATGAAACCCTTTTGACTATTTTTGTCCTGTACTAAGTAAATCGTAACCCAAACTTTTATGGAGTTTTGGGCTTCGGTTCAGCTTCTTTCGCGATTTCTACAACTTCTATATGCTGTAAATCTATCGATTTATTTTCTTTAAGCTTTTCTGTAAGTTCGCTCATTCGCTTAATTTGACGAATTGGCAAATTGGCTGTCAGGGAAGTCATGCGTTGATCGTTAGAAAGAGAAAACTCCATTTCATCACGATTCACTTCCACATAGCGTGCTACTACATCGAGAATTTCTTCGCGCATTGCCTCCATCATATCGGAATTAATGCTGGCGCGATCGTGAGCAATAATGAGCTTTAAACGGCTTTTGGCGTGACTTCGACTATTGGTGTTATTATTCCAGGGAAAAAGCATTTCCAGTAACCTTTTAATCATGTTTAACATGGTCTACATTGGGAGAGCGATCGCAATTGATAGCGTTTGTTCTCAGAAGTATTGGGTAAAATTAAAATTTAGGTGTTGTTGATTAACCACCAAACATCCGACGCAAACGGGTCAAAAGGTTACCTTGATTTGCCATCAAGTCAAGAAATGGTACTTTTTCCCCTTCTAAACGCCGAGCAATATTAAGGTACGCTTGAGCAGGAAGAGAATCATACTCTCCTAGTACCAGTGGTTCTCCCTTATTAGTCGCGACAATTACTTTTTCATCATCAGGGACAACGCCAATTAATGGCACACCTAATAATTCGAGTACGTCTTCGACGCTCATCATTTTATTTTCTTCAACCATCCAGGGTTTGACTCGATTAACGATGAGATTAATTTTGTTTACCCCTTCTGCTTCTAGTAGGCCGATGACGCGATCTGCATCCCTTACCGCTGCCACTTCAGGAGTTGTGACAATCAAAGCTTCCTTCGCAGCAGAAATAGCGTTACGAAAACCTAATTCAATACCTGCGGGGCAATCGATCAAGATGTAATCGTAGCCTTTTGCCAAGGCATTGGCAATTTTCTTCATCTGTTCAGGTTGAACTGACTCTTTGTTACGATTTTGCGCTGCGGGAAGTAGCACCAATCCTTTGAGACGTTTATCTTTTACCAAAGCTTGGGCGAGACGACACTCTCCAGCTAGAACGTCGATCGCGGTATAGACAACTCTCTCTTCTAAACCGAGTAAGAGGTCTAGATTTCGGAGTCCAAAGTCAGCATCGATCAAGGCGACAGAACGATTCTGTTTAGCAATCGCGGCTCCTAAATTAGATGTGGTGGTGGTTTTACCCACGCCCCCTTTGCCTGAAGTAACAACAATTATACGACTCATATTGCTTGTTTACGATTTGTGTAGCTGTAGTTATTTTGCAGTTATTTTTCTTGATTCTGATCAATCCATGCCTGGCTGGGCAACGAAAAAATATAGCGTTTGGTAAACTCTGAAGTTTTGGCTAACCGAATCCCCTCCGTACTCATGAAAGCTAATTCTGAGGATAAGCGTCTGGGTCTTAATTTAGGCGCTCTTGCCACAGCATCAGCGATTCGCAACTGGGTAAATTCCATTTGTAATGCCGTAATTCGACATTGAGCATTTCCCTGGGCTCCTGCGTGGGCAATGCCCCGCAAACGACCCCAAACTAAAATGTCTCCTGCGGCGATCGCTTTGCCACCTGGATTTAGGTCACCAAAAATAATGATAGTTCCAGGATGGCGTATTTCTACTCCAGACCGCACGGTACTCTGTAAATACAGTGGATCTGCCAAGGCAGAAATAGTTGCTGCTGCTTCAGTCGAGGCTTCAATCAACGGTTGGGTGGCAGGTTTTTGCTCTACGGAATAACCGCTAGTGGCTGCTGCTACCGCTGTTTGCCGTCGATTGGTGCTGACGGTCAGTAGGGAAAGTTTTACATCATCAAGAGTTTCCGCAATGGTTTGTAATTGTCTGGCATCAAGCAGCCGATCTTGAGCAACTAAGCACACATTTGTCCCTACCTGCCAAGACTGCTCCTTGGTTTGTAACAGATGTTTTAGCTCTTGCCAAGTTTCTGACCAAGGTAAATCGGCATTAATTTCGGCTTGACTAGGCAGTACCAATAGCATTTGGTCGCCATCGTGCTTCAAATAAATTTGAGCATAGCGATGGACGAGAGGAGACGAATCTGGCAGCTCGTCATTTTTATCCAGGGAGATAGTAGGCTCGAAAGTCATGCAACCATCCTGATCATCCGTATATCTACGTATATCTAGTTTCTAGGTATTTCTGTTTTCACGCTTCACATACTAACGTAAGTTTCTGTGAATGAAAGGTTACGAAATTGTTAAGCGTTGCCAAGCAGCCACCAAACTATCTTGATCGCCGACGTTTCCTGGAAATAAAACTACTGGTAAATTGGGAAACTGAGGATGGTTTGGTTCAGTGCGAATGACGGAACATCCTGGAAGAATTTGTCCTAAAAGTCTAGCTTGGGTTAGGTTTAGACCAACACTGAGAACATCATTGGAGGTAATGCCTCCCTTGCTAATTAAAAAGCTCAGGTCGGATGGCAAACTTTGAACCACTTCCATCAATAAAGCAGAAACCGCCACCCCAAACTGTAATCTCTGTTGCACAGTCTCAAAACTCAGCTCGGCTCGACTTGTGTAAATTACGGCGGTTTTATTTTGGGCAAAGACTTCGACGACGGCAGCCAAAACTGACTCCAGGATTGCTTTTTTATCGTGGGGGCGATCGCGTAAACCAACTACATCCACTTCAATTCCGACCACCTGTGATTCTTTCAGCAATTGATTAAGCTGTTGAGTGGTTTTCTGCACATGAGAGCCGACTAAAACCACCCCAGGGGAATCTGTCCGTCGGTAGCTTGCCATATTCTCAGCGGCAATGGGCTGAGGTCCCAACTGAGCCAAGGAAGTCAATAGGCTGGCAGCAGAGCGAAAGAGAAAGCGTTTCCCCTGAGCTGTTGTCTGTAAAATTGCCGCTGCGAATAAATCAAAATCTGCTTGACATTCTCCATCCACCGTTACACACTGATTGTGCTTTAGCTCCAACAACTGAGATTGAATCTGACCCGTACGAATATCTGACAAAGAAAATTTTACTACTTGCTCCGGGGCAATCTTGCCTTGAGTTTTCTCGGCAACATAGTCAGGAAGATAGCTATGGCTGTAGCCAAACACTGAATCGCCAGCAAATTCTGTCTCAGCCACGGGAGTTTTCACCCCGTCGATCAGCAGATAGTGGATCTGATCTACAGTAACTCTGCCCCCTTCAAAAAAAGCTGGAGTTAAAAAGTGCGCGTCAAAACCACCTAATGCTTGAGCAATGACATCAGTTTCCACAGGATAATGACCTCTGAGAGTAGAATCAGAACGGCTTACGACTAAAAAATCTTTAATTCCTGTGTTGGCGATCGCAATTTTGAGGTGGTGGCAGATTTCCTCGGTGGTGGCAATGGCTTGGGTGGGGTTCATGGCCCTGGTGTTACTGAGAATGAAGAAAATCGGCGCACTATCCTGTAAACCTTGCATTAAGGTGTTCACGTCCCACTTCATCAGCAACAAGCAACTATGGACTGTTTGAGAGCCTGTGGGGTCATCGTCAATTACAATGATTTTCGGCTGCATTTTATTCATATTTTTTTAGCAAAGTTTACAGATATTTGTATTTTCTCAAACAAATCTGTTTATTTTATATAGTTTGAACAAACTTAGGTTAGAATGCTGGCAAAAAGCGCAATATGGGATATTCGACCTGTACCAGATTGTTAAAATCCTGATGGAAGAGTCTGGTTAAGCTATTTTCTATTCTTTCACTTATTTGTCACTTACCAGGACGTTAAAGCCGTCCAGAGGAATCTATCATCGTGCGAATCCCCCTCGATTACTACCGTATTTTAAGTGTCCCTGTCAAAGCTAATGCATCACAGCTAGAACAGGCTTATAATGACCGACTTTTACAGCAGCCCCGACGGGAATATAGCGAAGTAGCGGTTACAGCTCGTCAGCAATTGATTCAATATTCCTACCAGGTGTTGTCCGCTCCAGAACAGAGAGCTAATTATGATGCTCAGTTTTTGCTGAATATGCAGCCTCTAGCAGCTCCAGAATTTTTAGAGGATAGCGAATCAACCACCAACTCAGCAACTGTATCCACAGTCGAGAGAGATGAGGCGGAAGTAACAGACTCAGAGGTAATTGAAGAGATAGTGGCAGAGACGAGTACTGCCCCCCCAGCCAACCCCACCATTGACATTGCTGCCAACCAGATTGTCGGAGCGTTATTGATTCTGCATGAATTGGGGGAATACGAAACAGTTCTAAGGCTGGGGATAGATGACTTTAACAGCCGAGAAGCGCAACAGCGATCGCTATCAGAGAATGAACTTGCCCTCGACA
>JBEANW010000435.1:0-2839 GCA_041165225.1 Cyanobacteriota bacterium
CCCTTGGCAAGTGTCGTTTGGGAAGGAGATCGCCGTTCTTTAGGCAGTATGGCATCGCATCTGGATGGGGCAAAGAACACCGATGACCAATGTATTATCTGGGTAGATGGTTCTGAGGGGGCTGTCCGCGCTATGGATGTGGTGCCAGAAGATATGGGCATGGAGGCAGTGGTCAGAACCCTGTTACGAGCAATTGAATCCCCTCACCATCCAACCCAGCCTTGTCGCCCGCAAAAAATTGTGGTGAGCGATCGCGAAATTCAGTTCTTTCTGCGGGGAGTATTGCAGGATCTGGGGATTAACGTGGAATATGCTCCAGAACTTCCCTTGATTGACCGCCTGTTTGAGGGGTTTGCTGTCATGGAAGAAGATCAGCCCAGTCCGCTACCAGCCGCCTATGAAGAGGCAATTGATCGGGTTGCCAGCCAGATTTGGGATCATGCTCCTTGGGAATTATTAGCCGACAGCGATATTTTACAAGTGGAATTAAAAAGCTGTGAATTCGAGCAGGTATATGTCTGTATTATGGGCATGATGTCCGCTGAGTATGGAGTGTTGATCTATCGTTCCTTAGATTCCCTCAAGCAATTTCGAGCAGCAGCTTTAAGTGAACATCAGTCTCCAGGGGAGTTAGAAAAAGCCTTTTTAGCTCAAGACTGTTGGTTTCTCAATTACGAAGAGATCGAAGACGCAGAAAACGAGTTCCCAGAGGAGCTAGCTATGGAGGCATTTTTTGGTAGCCTACATCCTTTTGAAGGTATGCGCCATTTTCTGGATGAAGCCGAAACCAGAATTGTTTACGCTACCCTAGAATCTCTCAAACGTTTTTGCGATCGCCACCGTGACCTCCTCGCTCAAGAACCAATCCCAGAGGTAACTAAATCCTATCGCATTACTTTACCCGTTTCTCAAGAGCAGCCCCAGACCATCGCCACCAAAGTCTCCACTCTGCCAGAACTATCAGCCGAGTTACTGGACATGGGACAAAGTGATTTCTCCAACTTGACCCCCGAAACGAATATCCCCATCCAAGAAGACTTAGTACCTGATGGCGCTTTAGTTAGTTTGGCTAGCATACCCCGAGAACTGATTAAACAACTCCATTCCCAGTCAAAAACCTACTGTCAATCGGCAACGATGGTTACTAAAGCTTCTGAACTACCAACAATTTTTATTCAAACCACTCGCCCCAAAGCCAACTATTTAATTACCAGAATCAGGGAATCTGGTGGTTTAAAAGCAGTTTGTTTCAATCCTGGTCATGATCCTTTTAACGGTGAAATTTATGATTTGGGTATGCTACAGACCGAAGATGATGAACTATACATTTTTGCTGAGTATTCTCAAGAAATAGCGCAACAAGCCCAAGCTTTAGCCAAATGGAATCAACGCTGTAAGAAAACCAAGGGATATTGCGGGTTAGTAATTGCGATGGGGGCTGCGGGAGCAAACCGAGGTAATCCCCAAGCAAAAGATATCCTGGCTTTATTTGAAGTTAAAGCAATTAACGGCGAAGATCTGGGGATGGGCGTTTTAAAACTGATGCCCAACTTTGATTTTTAGCTTGATTACGAATCAAACACTTCTCCTTGACCATTGCGATCCGCCCAATTTCTGACTTGCTGAGTAAGACGGCTATTTTTACTTGAATCTCTTTTGTCTATTATAAATTTCGTAATTTTAGACATATTTTGCTACTATTGTACGTATATAAGTACACAAATAATAAGGTTATGAAAATAATTAATTACTCACAAGCTAGGAAAAACTTTAAAGCTGTTTTGGATAGAGTAGCAAACGACCAAGATTGTACTGTGATCACTAGAGGTGGTGTTGAAGATACAGTAATTATGTCTAAATCTCACTACGACTCAATTATGGAGACTTTGTATTTAATGCGTTCTCCTGCCAACGCTCAACATTTAATCGAGGCGATCGCTCGTGACAAAGCTAGTGAGTTTGAGAAACACGATCTTTTAGATTAAATGCGCGGTCTAATTTGGGATAGTAAGGCGTGGCAAGATTATCTATACTGGCAAAGTCAAGATAATCTCTTGTCGATATCATTATTAATTTACGAGTGCAGCGATCGCATTCTGTTCGTTTTAAAAACGTCATTTGATAATAGTTTTGCATCATAAATTTTAAATATTCTTACTTCCCATCCCCACAACGTCAGTAAATCGTTAATAATTAAGAATCTGTTTACTGATAACTGAATATATGTCTTTTGTTGGCCTACATACCCATAGCGACTATAGCTTGCTGGATGGCGCATCTCAGATTCCCCAGTTAATTGATCGCTGCTTAGAATTAGACATGCCAGCGATCGCTCTGACGGATCATGGGGTAATGTATGGGGCGATCGAATTAATTAAAGTTTGTCGTGGCAAGGGCATTAAGCCAATCATTGGCAACGAGATGTATGTGATCAATGGCGACATTGAGGTCAATATTACAGAGAAGAAAAAACGCCACCGTAAGTATCACCAGGTAGTGTTGGCGAAGAATACCCAGGGCTATAAAAATCTAGTTAAGCTGACAACAATTTCCCATCTCAAAGGCTATCAGGGGAGTGGGATCTTTGCTCGCCCCTGTATTAACAAGGAATTGTTGCAGCAATATCACGAAGGGTTAATTATCACCAGCGCTTGTTTGGGGGGTGAAGTTCCCCAGGCAATTTTGCAGGGAAATCTCGCTCATGCGGAAGAAGTAGCTAAATGGTATCAAGATTTATTTGGAGAGGATTATTATTTAGAAATCCAGGATCATGGCTCCCCAGAAGATCGGATGGTGAATGTGGCAATTGTCAACATTGCTCGTAAGTTGGGGATTAAAA
>JBEANW010000436.1:0-2727 GCA_041165225.1 Cyanobacteriota bacterium
TCTCGCCTAGCAGCATGGGGAATGTCTTCTCCCCAGTCGATCATGCCCCCAGGCAAGCCCCACTGACCCGAATCCCGACGTTGAATCATGACAATACGTCCATCAGGCAACACAGGGATAATTGTGGTTCCCGTAACAGGATGACGAAAGATAATGCCGAGGACTGTGGAAATAAATCGCCAAGAACGACCCATAGAAAAAATGTATGTATTATTGAATTGAGATCACAAAAACTAACAATTTGATCCTTCTATTATAGATTTTGCCCGCTTAATTGCCTGGCGTACCTGAATCAATCCTGTGCCACCATAACTATTACGAGCCGAAACTACTTGTTTAGGAGCGATCGCTTCATAGATATCGGCAGCAAAAGCGGGATGCAATTGTTGCCATTCTTCTAAAGTGAGATCTTTGAGCAGTTTTCCCGCAGCAATGCTGGTTTTGACTACTTTTCCTACCAAATTATAAGCCTCCCGAAACGGAACGTCCTTAGATGCCAAATAATCGGCAACATCGGTGGCATTAGAAAAGTCTTCCGCAACCGCTGCCGCCAGCCTGGGGGTTTTAAACTCAATACCCTCATTGAGGAGAATTGTCATTGCTTCCAGGCAAGATTTAACAGTTTTCACCCCATCAAAAACCCCTTCTTTATCTTCCTGGAGGTCTTTATTGTAGGCTAAAGGCAAGCCTTTCATCATCACGAGTAAAGCCTGAAGATGTCCAAAGACTCGGCCTGTTTTCCCCCGCACTAATTCAGGAACATCGGGGTTCTTTTTTTGGGGCATAATACTAGAACCTGTGGCACAGGTATCTTTGAGAGTAATAAAGCTAAACTCTTGGGATGCCCACAGAATCAGCTCTTCACTGAGGCGACTCAGATGCACCATAATCAGGCTGGCGGCACAGAGAAATTCGATCGCAAAATCGCGATCGCTCACTCCATCTAAACTGTTCTCGTAAATCCGTTCAAAGCCCAATAAATCCGCTGTGTACTCTCGGTCAATGGGAAAAGTCGTTCCTGCTAAAGCACCACAGCCTAAAGGGGAAATATTCGTCCGCTTGTAGACATCTTCTAGTCTTTCCCAGTCTCGCTGAGTCATCTGAAAATATGCCAACAGATGATGAGCTAAACTGATGGGCTGGGCCCTTTGGAGGTGGGTATAGCCAGGAATAAGAGTCTCTACATGCTGCTCACTATGATTGAGTAATGCTGCTTGAAACTGGCGCAAATACTGTTGAATTTCCCTGATTTCAGTCCTAAGATATAGCCGCATATCAGTCCCTACCTGATCATTGCGTGATCGCGCCGTATGGAGTTTTTTCCCTACATCCCCAACAATTTCAATTAACCTCCTCTCGACGGCAAAATGAACATCTTCTGCCTCTACCCCTGGAGTAAAGTTGCCCTGCCGATATTCCTGACGGATCTGTTCTAACGCTGTAACTAGCTGCTGGGCTTCTTCTTGGGTAATGATCTGAGTCTGGGCGAGCATTTTAGCGTGGGCAACAGAACCAGTTAGATCATATTCAATTAATTCAATATCAAAACCAATACTGGCATTAAAAATAGCGATCGCAGGATTTAGTGCCGATTCAAAGCGATCGCTCCAGGTTGTTTGCTTGCTCACAATCTCTAATCAACAGTTATAGGACTAAATTATTTTAAGTCATTAGCTCTGGTTTACTCCGTTCATTTGGGCATTATTTGTAACAAGTAAGTTTAAACACTGGTGTCTTATTATGGAAAATCTCATCGTCAATCCTGAAACTCAATTAGTTACTCTCGAAGATCCTAGCCCCACGGTGTCAGTACTCTGGGATCGAGCGATACAGCAGGCGGTAGTAAATACTGCTCCTGGTCCCACGGTGGCATCTCGTGCCTATGGCATGGTGCATACAGCGATCTTTGATGCTTGGGCTGCCTACGATCAACAGGCGATCGCCACTCAATTGGGAGATGCTTTACAACGTCCTGAAGCAGAGGTGACGGCAGCTAATAAACAAGAGGCGATCAGTTATGCTGCCTATGAAGTAGCAAAGGATTTATTTCCCTCCCAAATAGCAATTTTTTATGCCCAAATGAAGGAGTTGGGATACGATCCCCAGCAGAAAACAACGGATCTAACTACCCCCGCAGGAGTTGGTCAAGCTTCCGCTCAAGCCCTGCTAGATTTTCGTCATCATGATGGCTCGAATCAACTGGGTGATGATCCTGCTGGTAATGGTATTCCCTATGGTGATGTGACTAATTACCAGCCAACTAATAGTCCCCAGGCAATCCTCGATCTGGAATCTTGGACTCCCGAAAATGTCCCCCTAGACGATCCGAATAGTTCCTTGCAACAGTTTCTCACTCCTCAATGGGGAAATGTAACCCCTTTTGCCCTAGATTCGGGAGCGCAATTTCGTCCCCTCCCTCCAGAACCCTTTTTGCTAGTGAACGGGAATGTTAACCTGGAGGCGAAAACCATTACCCTGGAAGACGGTGCAGTCTTAGCTATTGACCGCAGTTTGATCGGCACCGTGATCAATCCAGAGTTTATCAATCAAGCCACAGAAGTGGTTAACTATAGTGCTAACCTGACGGATGAACAAAAATTAGCGGCGGAGTTTTGGGAAGATGGAGAGGGAACCGCTTTTCTCCCTGGAACCTGGATGACCTTTGGGGAGTTTGTTTCCGCCAGAGACGAACACACCCTGGATGATGATGTTAAAATGTTTTTTGCC
>JBEANW010000437.1:0-2517 GCA_041165225.1 Cyanobacteriota bacterium
TTTTTAAATACTTGTTTTTGATAACTAATAACTATTTAATAATAGTTTCATCAATAACACTGCTATCTTCTGGAACATTACTAATAATAGTATTCTCCAGCATCATACTGTCGTCTGGCAGATCATTCTGAGGAAAAGCATCATTGATCACGATGGTTTCTTTATAAGATCTGGAATTCTTAACTAAGGATTTAAGGGGCGCTCTTTCCTCGCTACAGTAATTTAAAAACTGGCTACTGTCAGTACTATAGGTAATATAATTGTAAGAAACTTTGATGTTATCTCCAATCAACACAATGTCTCCAGAACAGAGACGGTGTAGAGATTTTTTCTTACCATTGATAAAAATACCGTTGCGACTTCTTTGTCTTTTACCTTTGCCGTCAATAATCCAATAAGAATAGTCAGTTCTATTTTCTCCTTCGCTATATCTCATCCAAGCAAGGGTAGCATGGTGACGAGAAGCCAATTGATCGTTGATGACTAGATCATTGTGGGGATGGCGACCAATAGAAAATACATTAACATTCAGAGAAACAGCTCTCCTTGACTCTGGAGACTCGACAATTAATACGTGCCGTCCTTTTGCTAGGTCTGCTTTGTTTAAATTAACGAGGGTTAGCTTGGATTTATTATCAGCCATGAGAGCGACATTATTTATTGGTATATATAGTAAAACAAGACCAGGCAAAGTACCTTTAATACCAGCTTTAATACTTATTTGGATCTAGATACATAAAATCAGACTTGCTGAATTAAGATCCGTGAATTATCGATCAATCTAAAATATATTTAGCTCGACGATTATTTACTATATTCTAATCTATAAAAAATGAACAGCAATGATTGTATTCATGATATGCTTAAGCCATTTTTCTGATAAATTGTCCTCAGTAAATATATGGAATTATATATTTAAAACTTAGTTAATTCGGCAATAATGATTCACATCGAGCTACAAAACCTGCATTGTTTAAAGATGCGATCGCACTCATTTCATTCTGTACCCAAAACCTTTGTCCAAAGCGAATGAACTGTCTTTGTTCACCTTTGCCAATGGTGGCAATGACAGGGATTTTAAATTTATTAGGTTCTGTGGCTTGCTGCTCTAAAATTTGCTTGAGACAATTACTTTTTACTTGGTCTAATGCCTGTTCAGGAGTGATTTCTAGCATCAGCATTTTCACCTGTTCTACCGCTGTAGCATCATCAATAATTAATTGATATTGATCATTGCGCTGTTGGGCTTTACCCCACACGATTAACTGCTTCCCTTCTACTAATAATGGTTCTAGTTCTTCATAGGTGCTGGGGAAAATCGTGCCTTCCGCTTCTCCTGTCATATCTTCCATTTGGACAAAAGCCATCGGATCACCTTTTTTGGTAATGATTTTCCGCACAGAGTTAAGCATGACCACGGCACTGATCTTTTGCTGGGATTTTTGCTCAGATAAAGCAATTAGGCTAATGGGGGACAAAATTTGGGCTGCCTGATTAATGGCTTTGAGGGGATGATCGCTTAGATAAAACCCAATATATTCTTTTTCTAAACGTAACTTTTCTTGCAGGGGATAGTCCTCTACGGCAGTGGTGCTGGGTGCTTGTTCAAAAACCTTTTCCTGTGACCTCTGCTCTGCTTCCCCCGACTTCATCATGTCAAATAAATTGAGTTGACCACTAGCTTTTTCTTGATTGCGTTTTTGCGCCCAAGAAATAATTACGTCAATATCATTGATTAACTGTCTACGGTTGGACTGTAATAGATCAAAAGCACCACAATAAATTAAAGTTTCTAAGGCTCGACGATTAACGGTGCGTAACTCCACTCGTTCACAAAAATTCGCCAAGGACTTGAACTCGCCGTCAATGCTGCGGGCTTCCAGAATATTTTCAATTGCCCCCTGTCCCAAATTTTTGACTGCCGCCAAGCCAAATAAAATATGGTTGTCATCCAAAGGCACAAAGTCCTCTTCTGAACGATTAATATCAGGGGGCAAGATGATAATGCCCATCTTTTGAGCATTTTCTCGATAGCGATCGACTTTATCCTGAATCCCGCTGCTAGCTGTGAGCAAAGCAGACATATACTCAACGGGATAATTCGCCTTGAGGTAAGCAGTTTGATAGGTAATGTAGGCGTAGGCAGTGGAATGAGACTTATTGAAGCAATTGGATGCCACCATGCCATTAGCCAACAGGAAATTATGCTCTTGGGCTACCCCAATGTCATAGACATCCTGTGTTCCCAGTGATTGACGTTGAATAATTTTGACCATGACTAATAACTAACTGATTTTACGCACTCATTGATTTGTGAAGATTGGGCAACCCTAAAGGGCGACGCGAAGCTAGTGCTTTAGCATACCGCTTCGCATAAGGGAAAAGGGGAAGGGGGAAGGGGGAAAGGGTGGATTGTTCTGTTTTCATAGCTAATTTAAACTATCAAAAAGTTACAAGTTATGACTAGCGATCGCTGCTTTGAGTCAGAAAGGTGGCAAAATCGTTAAAATTACCCTA
>JBEANW010000438.1:0-5585 GCA_041165225.1 Cyanobacteriota bacterium
TCAGGTGAAGATGATGGGTTTTGCCATGTACCCCAATGTAAGTTAGAGACTCACCAAAAGAAAGAGAGCCACAGATAACTAACCAAAGAGCAAACTGAGAACCCAGCTTAGATTTAAAGATCAAGTTATGGGCTGCTTCGTGAACAAAAATTCCCAGAGAATGCAGAATAAACTGTCCGACCAAAAAAGCGATCGCCCCAACGGCATACCAGGGTAAATCCTTCACCAACCAAGCCATCAGCCATTGACAGGCAACTAAGAAGATAATCGGCAAGATCGATAAAGGATAGTTACCAAAAAACTCCTTGATTTCAGGATATTGGTGTAATACCTCTTGACTTCGTTGAGTATGCCATTGGCTATCGATTGACATAAAAAACTACTTAACTTGCAGAATCCGCCGATGGAGTAGCTTCTTCAGGGGCAATTTCTGCTACAGGCTTGGTTTGTTGAGCAGGCACATTGGTATCAGGACGCTGGGCTTGCTCCCATCGGGCTTCAGCATTTGCCATCACTTCCTCCAGCTTTTCGATGTTTTCCCCTGGGTAGGATTCCAAAGCTTTGATGGATAAAGACATCCGATTTTGATGCTCATCAATTTGCTTAATGATAACTTTGATCTTTTGTCCCACTTCCAAGAGATTATTGAGGGATTCAATTCTGGCACCACTAATTTCTTTAATGTGAAGTAAACCTGTCGCCCCATCCAGATCGACAAAAGCACCGTAGGGTTTAATATTCACGACTTTTCCTGGCATTAATACCCCTTCTTCGATGTTATTCATTGCCACTGCCCGCATGGCATCCCGTTGAGATAGCACCAATTTACGGTTTTCTTGGTTAACTTCCAAAAAAGTAGCCGTCAAAAGCTGTCCGACGAGAGAATCCAGACTATCCCGTTGTTGCAAATGCGATCGCGGAATAAAAGCTTTCAAGCCCGAAACTTCCCCCATTACGCCGCCTTTGTTGACTCCCGTTACCCTTAACTGAGTGGACTTCCCAGTATCTGCCATTTCCTTGATCTCAGTCCAAGCTTCATCTAATGCCAATTGACGGAGGGAAAGGGTTACCTGTCCATCATCATCTTGTTCACGAATAATTAAAAATTCTTTGGTTTCACCGATCGGTAGAATGGCTGCTAAGTTATTAACAAAACCCAAGGCTGCTTCATTAGTGGGGACAAAAGCAGGGGATTTACCACCAATGTCGATGTAGGCACCTTCCGAGGTAAGTTCAACTACCGTTCCTTTTATTTTCTGCCCTCTCGTGAACTCATAATCATATTCCTGAAGCGCATTCTCAAAATCTGCCATCGAGAAAGCTGGAGATGAGTTGGGAACAGAGTTTGAATCAGACATAGTAGTGTATATGGTGAATATTAACGCACAAACCAAGTAACTTTGAGGCTACTTACAACTTTTGGCTAAACAAGTCTAGCACTTTTTTCCAGGCATCTTTAGCTGCATCAGCATTATAACTTTGAGGACGGTAATCGCACATGAAACCGTGAGTTACCCCCTCGTAGCGAAATACCCGATGATCAATCTGATGTTGAATTAATGCCTGTTCGATCTGGTCAGTTTGCTCATTGGGAATCAAGGGATCGGCTGTGCCAAAAAAGGTGTAAATTGTCCCTGTAATATCTTTGGTGCGAGTAATAGTGGGTTCAGTTTCCCCAGGACACCAAGTAGCAATTTGTGCGCCATAAAAAGAAGCGATCGCTTTAACAGACTGGAGAGTTGCAGCTAAATATGTGACATGACCTCCAAAACAGAACCCAATGGTGCCGACTCCCGACTGTTTGACTTGGGGCTGGCGGTAAAGATAGGTAATGCAGGCTTGAATATCACTGAGCAATTCCTGAGCTTGAGTTTTGACCTTATATTCCCTACCCAGTTTAGTTTCTGCCTCCGAGTAGCCAACAGCAAAGCCTGGGGCTTGACGCTGATAAATTGCAGGAGCGATCGCCACATAACCCTCCCTAGCCAATCTTGCAGTAACTTCTTGAATATGCTCATTGACCCCAAAGATCTCTTGAATGACAATTACCCCTGGATAAATTCCTGCCGTTTCAGGCATTGCCAAATAAGCATCAATCTCCAAACCTTGATTATCTACCTTGATCCACTTGCTAGCTATATCCACTATTTGTTGGTTTCCCCCTAAGCTTCCTGCAAATTAAACTTAACGAACACTAAGATGCTGCTGATTAAGAAGCCAATAATAAAACCAAATAAGTGAGCATGGAAACTAACTTGAGGAATTAGATGATCAAAAATAAACTGAATAATTACAATTAAAATAATTTGCTGGACTCGCCGTTTAGCCGTGACGGAATGCCTTCTTTTCAGCCAGATTTGCAAAGAAATGGCGAGAATTGCCCCGATTAAGCCCATAATTGCTGCGGACGCGCCAACCAGAAAAACGTTGGCTAATCCCAATCTAAAAGCCAACAGCGTAAAGGCTAACATGGAACCAATACCACTGACTAAATAGATAGTTAGATAATACTTTACTCCTAAACTCAATTCAATTAAGCGCCCCACAACATATAGCGACAACATATTGGTTACTAAATGAAATAAGCCGTAGTGGAGAAAATTTGCCCCAATCAGTCGCCACCATTCTCCCGCCAAAACTTTTTCGGGAATCAAAGCTCCTAAATGTTCTAATGCCAAAGAATTTTGACTTCCTCCTAGCTTAATCTCTAATCCGTAGATCAGTAAATTTAAACCGATTAAGATATACGTCATATAGGCGATCTTGTTACGCTGAGTTCTCATGCAAAATATTTAGATTTAATATATTCAATACTTATGAGCTTTTTTCTCTTGGTTTTTTCCAGCTTAGAGTTTAAACTTATTCGCTTTAGCTAAACAGAATACTTTCATTACAAATAAGTAAAATTACTTAATTATTATCTAATAATACAAGAGTTCTTTTCCCTTGCTTCGATCTCAACTAGGAAATTAAACTGACTAATTTGGCATAACTACTTGGGAGATTAACCGCAGTTAAATCAATCTAAAGTCGTTAATATGGGGAGATTAACTTTGTTCTGCCTAATTGCACCATGTCCCTGTTTCGGATCATAGCTCTATTTCTGGGTCTGAGCGTAATTCTCGGATTATCAATTTGGTTGGTGACATCTTTGTCTCACCTGTATATGCAGATCTCTTTTACTGCACCTATTCTGGCTAATTTACTACTGTTGCTGGTGATAGTTTTGATTGGCTCTTTGGTGGGAGGTTATATCTATTATGTTAATAAATATACTCGCCGAAGCTCTAGGGGTAAGCAGGGTAAAGGTCGAGTTAATCGGGTAAAAATTCCCGCAGAAAAAACCCAAGTAGCAGCGCAAAATCTTCAGGCGTTGAGACAACAGGTAGGGCAAATTCAGGATCGAATTGCTCAAAAAGTCTTGCTGGGTAAATCGCGACAGATAGAGGCGGATCTCCAGCGAGGGGAAGTCAAAGTAGTGATCTTTGGCACAGGTTCCGCAGGGAAAACCTCTTTAGTCAATGCCCTGGTAGGAGAAATTGTGGGGGAAACCAACCCTATCATGGGGACAACTACCCAAGGAGAAACCTATAGTCTTAAGCTGCGGGGGGTAGGGAGAGAAATCCTGATTATTGATACCCCTGGTATTTTAGAAGCGGGAATTGCGGGGACAGAAAGAGAGGGGGTAGCCAAACAGTTAGCCACCGAAGCAGATTTGCTGGTATTTACCGTCGATAACGATTTGCGACAGTCAGAATACGAGCCTTTAAAGACTTTAGCGGAAATTGGCAAGCGATCGCTTTTGGTATTCAACAAAACGGATCTCTATACCGATGAAGATCGCGAAATGATTTTAGGCAGACTCAAAGAAAGGGTTAAACTCTTTATTTCCCCCAGTGATGTGACAGCTATCTGTGCCAGCCCGCAACCCGTGCAGCTAGCTACAGGAGAAATTATCGATCCCCCCGTAGAGATCTTGCCGTTAATTAAAAGATTGGTGGCAGTATTGCGGGCAGAAGGAGAAGACTTAATTGCAGATAACATCTTACTTCAGTCCCACCGCTTAGGAGAAGAAGCCCGCACCATTATTGATAACCAGCGACGTAGAGAGTCAGATAAAATCATCGATCGCTATCAGTGGATTAGTGCGGGAGTAATTGCCGTAACCCCTGTCCCCGTAATCGATATGTTAGCTACCGCTGCGGTTAATGCTCAGATGGTAATTGAAATTGGCAGAATCTATAACATAGAGCTAGATCTAGAACAGGGTAAAGAATTAGCTTTGTCTTTGGGGAAAACTCTCGTCAGTTTGGGAGTAGTTAAGGGGGCAGTAGATATCTTAGCCAAAGCACTCCAGTTAAACTTTGCTACCTATATCGTCGGCAAAGCCATTCAAGCCGTATCTGCCGCCTATCTAACCCGTATTGCAGGGAAAAGCTTCATTGAATACTTTAGGCGCAATCTCGATTGGGGAGACGGTGGCATTACAGAAGTGGTGCAGCAACAGTTTCAACTCAGTCGGCGAGATGAGTTTGTCAAATCCTTTGTCCAAGATGCAATTTCTAAAGTGGTGCAACCTCTATCAGAAGCCTGGGGGGATGAAGATCTAGAGGAAGAGGAAGAAGCCCAAGTAGTCTCAGAAATGGTAGCTGAGTTGGAGGATGATTGGTAGTATTGAGTTTAGCAGATTTAAGTAGCTAGACAAAATAACGATCCTTCTCAGAAATCTTTCCGAGAGCTAACGACTTGCAACCGCGTCGCGAACTC
Source organism: Cyanobacteriota bacterium (assembly GCA_041165225.1). Taxonomy (GTDB): domain Bacteria; phylum Cyanobacteriota; class Cyanobacteriia; order Cyanobacteriales; family Xenococcaceae; genus Waterburya. The sequence goes on from JBEANW010000438.1 coordinate 4,768, forward strand.
CGAACTCTAAAGTTGCATCAATTCTTGCTTCAAGCGATAAACAATAGTATTTGGTTCTACTTGAGACAAAATTTGTTTAATTAGGGTAGAAGCACCCATTTCTCCCCAGGTGCAGCCTTGTTCGAGATAGACCTGCGCTACTCGACCGATGATCAAAGTGCCGTAGCCTGCGATCGCTCCCTGGACACTAGCAGTTCCCAGATAAGCGGCAATTGCCCCACCACTATCAAAGCCACTACTTAAAATTGCCCCGCTTTTGCCGACGCTTAAAAATAAACTGCTTCCCACTTCTCCTAGTAATAAGCCGCCTGCGCTAGCTAAGATGCGTCGGAGTAAATTCCCCGCCTCAAAGGTCGTAATGGGTAAACCATAGAGCTTGGATAAGGCTCTAATCAAGGCTAAATCGGCAATTAACCCCCCAAGTAAGTCGGCAAAGATAATCGGGTTAACCGCCACGGCGATCGCCTTATAACGGGCATATTTGGCAATGATTTCCTGAGCTTCTGACTGACGTAGTTCAATAGTTTTACGGGCAATATTCAGTTCCGCATCCCTTGCCTGGACTAGGGCGTTCAACGCCAGCAATGATTTTCCCTCCTTCTGGAGAATCTGTAATAAAGCATCCTTGAGGGGGTCAATTTGTGGTTCGGGATATTCCCAGGTATTGGTCACAGTGCCGTCCGCTGCTTCAGTTCTCACCTGGATAGGTTGGGGTTTGGCTGCCACCGTCACAATTTCGTGGGGGGCAATAATGTCTTCCAGGCTAGTCCCACTATGGGCGACGTTGAGCTTTTGTAGCTGACGATAAATCTTTTGGC
>JBEANW010000439.1:0-5696 GCA_041165225.1 Cyanobacteriota bacterium
GAAACAGTCTGGGAACTAGGCTATTTTTCCCATCACATAAAAGCTTTCTAAGCTCGACAGCTATCACACGGTAAAGGTCTCGGTGTCCCTCGTGGAATAGACGTATGTTTACATTCAAAATATTTCGAGAAGCAATAAAGTCCTCAATCGCCTTGTTTGACATGCTTTTTCATGTGAAAGAGTAACTTTTCAAGCCTTCAACATAACTCAGTTATTAGTAAATAGCTTTGAGGTAATGCCAAGCTAACTATATTATTATACTGAAACTTTCTGAATATCAACCCTATATGGGATAAAAAACGGAAATTTTCCGTATATCTACTCTAGGAGGCGTGATATAACGAGACTTTCGATATATTCGACGATGATACCCCGACTTTATCTGGATATCATGCCAAATAAGTTTAATATCAAGAATTTTTCTGAATATCATTCCGTGGAAAAGAAATTGAAGAATTTTTGACTCATTTAGCTGTTAAAGAAAATGCAACTGTTCCCTTAAGGGCTAACTTTTTGTGAAACAAATGAACTACTAGTTAAATTTGCGTTATTTTAAAAAAGAAGATTGAAATACTTACTTTAAATGAGCTTATTTAACCTGCAAGCGCCTTTTGAACCAGGGGGCGATCAGCCAGAGGCGATCGCCCAATTAACCAAGTCACTCCAGCAAGGAACCCGTTTTCAAACTTTGTTAGGGGCGACAGGTACGGGTAAGACTTTTTCGGTAGCTAATTTAATTAACAACGTGCAGCAGCCAACTCTGGTCTTGGCGCACAATAAAACCTTGGCAGCGCAGTTATGTAATGAGTTGCGGTTGTTTTTCCCTGACAATGCGGTGGAGTATTTTGTCAGTTATTACGACTATTATCAGCCAGAGGCTTATATTCCCGTCAGTGATACTTATATTGAGAAGACGGCTTCGATTAATGACGAGATTGATATGTTGCGCCATTCAGCAACGCGATCGCTTTTTGAACGCAAGGATGTCATTGTTGTCGCTTCCATTAGCTGTATATATGGTTTGGGTATGCCTGCGGAGTATCTCAAGGCGGCTGTCCCCCTTAAGTTGGGGATGGAAGTTAATCAGCGGGAATTATTGCGAGACTTAGTTACAGTCCAGTATTCCCGTAACGATATGGAACTGGAACGAGGGCGGTTTCGGGTGAAGGGCGATGTCTTGGAAATTGTTCCCGCCTATGAAGATCGAGTAATTCGGATTGAGTTTTTTGGGGATGAGATCGAAGCCATACGTTATGTCGATCCTGTGACGGGAGAGATTTTACAGAGTCTGAACGGCGTGAGTATTTATCCCGCCCGACATTTTGTGACCCCGAAAGAAAGACTATCCGCAGCCTGTTTAAATATTAGGCAGGAATTAGAAGGGCGTTTAATTGAATTGGAAAGCGAGCAGAAGCTACTGGAAGCCCAAAGATTAGAACAGCGCTGTCGTTATGATTTGGAACTATTAGAGGAAGTTGGTTACTGCAACGGCGTAGAGAATTATTCTCGACATTTGGCAGGAAAAGAACCAGGCGCGCCACCAGAATGTCTAGTAGATTATTTTCCTGATGATTGGTTACTGGTAATTGATGAATCCCACGTTAGCGTACCCCAACTACGGGGGATGTATAATGGCGATCGCGCTCGCAAGAAAGTTCTGATTGAACATGGTTTTAGGCTGCCTTCTGCTGCGGATAATCGCCCGTTGCAAGCGGATGAGTTTTGGCAGAAAGTTAACCAATGCGTCTTTGTTTCCGCCACTCCTGCTAAGTGGGAATTGGAACAGTCAGGAGATCACGTCGCCCAACAAGTTATTCGCCCCACAGGAGTAATCGATCCCGAAATCTTAGTTCGCCCCACGGAAGGACAGGTGGATGATTTATACGGCGAAATTCAGGAACGGATTGCCAAAGGAGAGAGGGTACTAGTCACCACCCTAACTAAGAAGATGTCGGAAGACTTGAGCGAATATTTTGCCGAACGAGATCTTAAGGTACGCTACCTCCATTCGGAAATTAAATCCATTGAACGGATTGAAATCTTACAATCTTTACGCAAAGGGGATGTAGATGTCCTGATTGGGGTGAACTTATTACGGGAAGGTTTAGACTTACCCGAAGTATCTTTAGTGGCAATTTTAGATGCTGATAAAGAAGGCTTTTTGCGTTCGGAAAGCTCGATCATTCAAACCATTGGGCGGGCAGCCCGCCACGTTCAAGGACAGGCAATTTTATATGCCGACAACATGACTAACAGTATGGCAAGGGCGATCGAAGAGACGGAAAGAAGACGCAATATCCAAGTTGCTCACAATAAACGCCATAATATTACCCCCAAACCGATTATCAAAAACGAAGAGAATTCCATTCTGGCTTATCTCGATATCTCTCGTCGTTTAAACTCTGAACAACTAGAAGAAGTTTACGAAAAATCCTACGATCTGCCCCTAGAAAAAATTCCTGACCTCATTGAACAACTAGAAGCCAAAATGAAAGAAGCTGCCAAAAATTTAGAGTTTGAGGAAGCAGCTAAATATCGCGATCGCATTCTGAAATTGCGGGATAGATTATTAGGCAGAAGCAAGTTTTCTCAGTAAATTTCTCAGATTAATAGAACTTACTTTAAACTGCAAAAATCAAAGTTCCAATACTTTCTAAAGAGAATATTAAATAATTCTGATTTGCGTATATTCACTATTCCATATCTTTTCAGTCTTCATTAAGATAATTCCAAGCGTATAAGAACATACTTGTTTAATTAAGATCAGTACAGCTTAAACAGAATAACTAATACATTGTAATTGTTGTTACAAATTTATTTTGGCAATTCAATCGTAGTTTTACTCAATAATTCTTGGGAACTATGTACTACCAAACTCTTTATTACCTAGCAAAAATTATGATTTCTCTTCCTTTAGAATCTGAGTTACAAGTCGTTCGTCTCAAAATGTACCTTGATCGCAACCCACAAGAAGCAAGTGAGCTAGCACTACAGTATTATGAAGACTTTTTGGCTCTGGCGATTAAGTACAAAAAGCTCCAATCTAAGTTAGAAGATATTGAAGCTTGTATGTTAAATTTCAGCGAGAGTTATGGATTTTAGCTTGTAGTTAGACCTGTCAAAATGTAGCAACTAATTTTGATATCCCCTGAGCCAGAAATAAAGATTATTGATAATAATCTCTCGGCTTTTTTACTACGTCTCCAGTCTTAATCTTTAATTCTCAAAAACTTTCCCTCCTTTTAACGCACTGGGATAATTTTCATCACCTAATTTAATATTGCCCTCGATGTCTTGAAGCCATTGCTTTTGAACATCTTTACTATAATTAAGATAGAGTTTGCCATCAACAATTTTCCAAGCATCGGGATCAATGGATACTAAATTTCCTTCACTAATACCTTTGGCGCAATAACCACCATATTGAGGTGCATATTGCTCTGGATTGGCTGTAAATAGTTCCATATTTTCTTTGCTCGAAAATCTCCAAGTAGAGCCATTCCATTGATATTCATAATCACTGCTACCTGCTACAGCTTTTCCTGCGGCGAAATAAGCCACTGGATCTGTTCCCCTAATCGCTAAACCACTAGTGGATTCCGTATAAATTAGAGGGGCAGAGTCGGCATTGGCGGCACAAGGATTTGCAGCACAAGGATTTGCAGCGCAGGGATTTGCAGCGCAGGGATTACCCGCACAGGCTGCCAAAACATGATTTGAAAATACTGGAGTGTTAGTGTTCATGTATGCAAAGGACATGACGGAAACGGTAGCAACTATGGCAAGGTATCTAATTTTCATAGGAATTATTGGTCTGACAAGAATTTTATTTAATTTACGTTTCTCATCATGATTCCTGTACCTTAATGTTGGCTGAAAATAACCTAAAAACTTAGGAAGCCAATTCTCAGGTAAGTTGATGGTTAAAGCTGAACTTTAAGTTTATTTGAATAGATTTTCAAAGGGATAGAGAAATTGTCCGATAAAAGTGCGAGGCAGCTTGTTCGTAGTACCGTACTCCGCTGGCCAATATTTGCCTGGTAAATGATAAGTCCCAAAAATACGATCAAATAGAGGCGTGTGGGCGGCATAGTTAGTGTCGATCGCTGGTTGTTCGGAACTATGATGCCAATGATGATATTGAGGGGTGACAATCAGGTATTTGAAAATGCCCCAAGAAAAACCGAGATTGCAGTGAATTACAATTGCCTGCAAAGCGGCGATCGCTACATAGATGTCTAATGCTGCTTTATCTGCCCCTAAAAAATACAGTGCTAGCATGACCAAAGTTCTTTCAATAAAAACTTGAGTTACATGGGAGCGAGAACCAGCCAGCCAATCTAAGGTTTCTACGGAATGGTGTACCGCATGGAAAGCCCACAGTCGAGGAATCTCATGATAAACACGATGTTCCCAATACAGTACGAAATCAGCACAGATTAAAACCACCAGCACCTGAATAACCAAGGGTAGAGACTGTACCATCTGGTGCAAATTATGGTTCATTGCCCACTGAGATTGCGCCACCACAAAATTACCCACTAAAAGTACCGCTGAAATTAAGAGATGATTGAAACAAAAATACCCAAAGTCTAGTTCCCATTCATCTCGCAGAATTAATTGATAGCGATATTTGGGAAAGATTTTTTCTAAGGCGGTGAAAATCAACGTAGATCCCAAAAACGTCAAGATTAACCAATCTACCCCCAAAGATAATGGTTGTGCTTCTACTGAGCCGAGGGGAATAGTGTAACCACCTAAAGCAAAAGCAACCAAAGTAATGATCATCCCGCTAATGCCCAGAGGTTTTTTACGGTTAATGATTAGGGTAATTGTCCCTAAAAATAGCGACAGCCACATACTGTATTTCAATACTTCTTGCAGCAACTCGGCATCATAACCTGCCCTCAATTCCCTGGTAGTCAGATAAGCAGGATAGAGATAAGCCAACACCGCAGCTAAACTCATGCTACCCAGAAACAGTGAGCCGTAACCACTGATTCGTCCATTGCCAATTCTAAACTCCTGGTTAGGACGGGGGATTACTTCCCTGGGACGATATTGATAGCCCATTACCTCGAATCTCCAAACTTAAAAACATCCAATTGAGCTATGTTTAGTTTCATTTTGTAGCTTATTGGCTTTTTTAAATATACTATTCTGTTTGATTGTCTGAAATGTTCAGTGTCACTTGCTTGATTGACATCGTAGGCTAGTTATTAATACTCAAAGTTTTGCCAGATGCAGTTTAATCCAATTGATGAGGATGGGATTAACGATTTCTGGTGCTTCATCCTGGGGACAATGACCCAAACCTGCTAAAGGAATAAACTCATCCACAGTGGAGATGTTTGCTAATTCTCTACCCATCGCGACGGGTTCCCAGGGATCTTCTGTTCCCCAGAGTAAAACTGTCGGACAGGTGAGGCGAGGAAGTAAGTCTTCTGGTAAAGGCCCTTGAGAATAGCGGGTAAATGCCAAAAAAACATCTGCCGCCCCTGGATCTTGGGATGGCTTCATTAGAATCTCAATTAGTTCATCGGTAACGGCTTCTGGGCGACGATATGCCTGGAGTAAAATGTTGCGGACAACTTTGGGTTTGGCAATCTGTTGAAAAAAGAAGCGACCAATTTGTTGATTACCTAGTACTTGCTGCATGACCATAGAACCATAGTTGCGATACCAGGGTAAGGTAA
>JBEANW010000440.1:0-2546 GCA_041165225.1 Cyanobacteriota bacterium
CTGGGCATAAGATCGCTACTAGTCACCTGGGGAGAATACTTTTAGATGCTTAGACGCGATTTGACTTTTAAAAGTTAGTGAAATTAAGATTTATATTCAATGAGGCTTATTTTTTGACCTAAAAGTCTATTGATGTGAAACTTGATTTGACCTTGTACTTGAGGTAGTTTACATACTAGACAAGCGATCGCATATAAAACAGTGTCTTTGGTACTATAGTTTCTTGGTTTTAGATAGCGGTGAATTTTGTATACCATCAGGGGATATCCCGTCAACATCAGAATACTCCAACCCTGACTGGGGTAAATTGTGCCTAGAGTTAATAGCGGTAAGATTAAACCCCAAAACCAAATACTTTGAGTTTCTTTAACCCAATGGCGTTGGGGACTGCGACCATGTAACCAGGAACCCTCGGCATAAGCATGTCCCGCTCTTAATGACCTTTGCCACCATTGACTAAACTTAGTGATGGCTGCATCATGGAGGGTCATATCTGCATCGATACGCAGAATTTTCCATCCTTGTTGACGTAGACGGACACATAATTCTGGTTCTTCCCCAGCAATTAAAGTAGGATTAAAACCCGCTATCTGTTCAAAAGCCGATACTCGCATCATGGCGTCTCCACCACAGGCTTTAGCCTCACCAATGGGGGTATCCCATTCCAGATCGCATAGTCGATTATAAACAGTTTTTTCGGGAAAACGTTCCCGACGACGACCGAATACTACGGCAATTTCGGGTTGATTATCTAAGACTTTTTTAGCGGTGTCTAACCATTTTGGAACAATTTCACAGTCGCCATCAACAAATTGAACTAGTTTAATTTGTTGATTCATTTTCAATAAGTGGAAAAATCCTGCATTTCTAGCGCGAGCTGCGGTAAAGGGAATAGATAAGTCCAGTTGAATTACTTCTATTGCGAAGGATTTAGCCATTTCAATACTGTCGTCGGTTGAACCAGAATCGACATAAACAATATTACTTGTTTGTTCAATTATTGAAAGCAAGCAGCTCCGCAGGCGATCGCCTTCATTTCGTCCAATAATAACTAGCCCCACGTTTTGTAAACTTTGCATGTTAAAAATAACTCTTAATTAATTTAGATTAAAGCGGTAAATCAGACCAAAGATTTTTGAGTGGTGAATCAACTATAATCGAGGCGATCTCAGCCTGCTGTTCCTTAGTAAGCTGAGTTTTCCACTTGGACATACTATGTTTAGGATCGCGGTAAACACTATAATAAGCTTTAGAAGATTGAGAATTTTTGACTGCGATCGCAGTGGATAAATCGATAAAATCATGAACAGCTTGGTCAACTTTCCAGCCCACAAAATCAAAAATTTCAGTTATTTGACCATGAGGATTAGTGCATAAATCCTCGTACACTACTAAAAAACCTTTTTCATGGCTACGTACAAAATTGACTAATGGCTCGACTTGAAAACGCCAGCATACTGCTGCAAACTGAGCAGCGGACATATTCTTAAGCTGCTGGCGATATTGACTTAGGTGTTGACCTTCGGGAGTAGTCAATTGTTGTTCGAGTCGATTAATTTGCTGCGTATATTCTTGACCAAATAAACTCAGTTCTACCCCCTTAAGATAGGAAGCAATATTACCAAAAGGATTGCGGATTAGAGCAATTAAATGAGGTTGCAGTACCTCCTGTAGACGTGGCAGCATGTGATTGGGAAAATTAACATCTTTAATTAGAACAGAAGTATCTTGAGCTAATTGTGGAGAACCATACCATTCATACAAATTTTTTGATAAATTAACTCGTTTACCCAAGCCATAAAGAAAATGGAGTATTTCTTTATTTTGAGTTCTAAAACTTTTGGGCGGAAAAGGTGGCACATCAACTCCATAATGGCAGCTACGACATAAAGACCAAAAATCATGGCGTAATTTTTCTAAATCATCGGTATTTAGATTGTTTTTCCAGACAGTATATGGTGTCTGTTTTGAATTTAAAAATGGCTCGTACTTATAAATACAGTTTTGGTACATATTCATAATTTGACCTAACCAAGTAGTACCCGATCTTCCAGAACCCATAATCAAGACATACTGAATTGGCTTATTTTGTAGGTTTGCTCTTTCAGTTATTTCACTATAATTTTGGCTAGATGACTGAATTATGGAAGTATCGAGTGCAGTTTGTTTCTGGAAATTAATAGACATAAGATTAACTTCAATTGATAGTAATGATTTATAGCTTGGTGTAACTTTTTGATCAACAGTAAATTATCGGAAATTCAACTAGCAAATTAAAAGTTTAATAGCTTATTTAACTGACTTTACGCAAAACAATGAAAAATATATAGTTTAAGTAAGTTATGAAAATAGATCAATAAACCCCTTTCCCAATGTTCACAAATCAATGAGCGCGTAACATCAGTTATTTAAGATGAGCATTTTCGATGGCATTAAGCTCTAATCTGACTGATTTTTGCCATTGTTTAAGCCTAAAACTGCGCGAGAAATAATCTGACAGAAACAGAGACAAACTATACCGATCTATCCGTAACTGAACCCGTTTC
>JBEANW010000441.1:0-6594 GCA_041165225.1 Cyanobacteriota bacterium
CGATTGAGCTAACTTGTCTACTGGATGCTAATCAAGATCCTCATACCTATAAACCGACTCCTTCCCAACTTAAAGCGATCGCCGAAGCTCAATTGGTTTTCTATGGAGGGTATGAATTAGAGCCTCAGATTACTAAGTTATTAGCAGCTTCAAAGACTCCTAAAATTGCCTTATATGAACAGGTTGTTGCCGAGCCAATTATGGTTGCACCAGAGGAGCATCACGACGATGAGACAGCCGAACCACCAGGGGAGACAGCAGAGGAATCCCCAAACAGCAAATCGGAATTAGAACCCGATCCTCATGTGTGGCATAGCATCGAAAATACCGTCAAAATGGTAGAGTTAATTCGGTCAATATTTCTCCAGGCTAATCCTCAAGCAGCAGACCAATACATCCTTAACAGCGCGACTCTCACGGAAAAACTGTGGCAATTAAACGCTTGGGTCATAGATCAGATTGCCACGATTCCAGAAGGGCAAAGAGTCTTGGTTACCACCCATGATTCTCTTAACTATTATGTTAAAGCATTCTCTCTAGAAGACTATAAAACTCTGCATGCCTTAAGTACCGAATCTTCTCCTACCGCATCCCAGGTACGCCAACTATCCGCAGAAATCAAACAGACAGGAGTTCCTACCATTTTTGCTGAATCCACCGCTAGCGATCGCGTTATGCAAAATGTAGCTCGCGCTGCGGGGGTCAAACTATCTTCAGAAAAACTCTATGCCGATGGATTAGGAGAAGCTAAAAATTACGTCGAGATGATGTCTCATAATACCTGTGCGATCGTCGATGGTTTGGGTGGTAAGTGCAAACCTTTTGGAGCTGCTAAGTTATAAAATGAACTTGATTATCGATAGTTCGGAATTCGGAGTTCGGAATTCGGAGTTCGGAGTTATTAGCTTTTGATCAGCAATTTATTATGGCTTCATCATCAACTATTATTTCTCTAGCCTCACCTCAACATGACAGCATTATTGCCCACCATTTTTATCAACTTTGGTTGGACAATGGTGTCAAAGAGAATTTAATTCTTGATAACTGGTTAAAGATTACCCTAGAGTTTATCCAAAACGCTCGTCAGGAATTGCAGTTTCAGGCTTTTATCGCGCAAGGGTCAGCTGAAATAGTCGGTTCCGTTAGTTGTCAGCTATTTGCGGGGGTATATCCTTGCCTATTTAAACCAGAACATCGCAACTATGGCTATATTTGGAATGTTTATGTCCAGCCAGATTATCGTCGTCAGGGAATCGCTACTCAGTTGACAGAAATGGCGATCGCCCACCTGAAAAGTTTAAACTGTACTAAGGCAGTGCTTCATGCCTCCCCTTCAGGAAAACCTGTCTATGAACAGCTAGGTTTTCTGGCTAGTAATGAGATGATGCTGAATTTACTGGATTATTAATCTATATTGAATGGGCATTATGCCTAAATCAAACTAATTGATGATTTTTCCTGGAGATTAGCCGTGTCCAAAACGATGACTTAAGATTTAGATAGTCTCTGGTACTCCATACCCATTTAAACCATGATTCGAGTTAAGCCAAGGTTTCAAAGCTTTGAAGAATATTTAGCCTATGATGATGGCACCGATAAGCTATACGAACTATTTAATGGAGAATTGATCGAAGTGCCTCCAGAATCGGGAAAAAATGTGCAAATTGCGACCTTCTTACTAATTCAATTTGCGGCTCTCATTGGCTATCGCCAAGTACGAGGACATGGACTGGAGTTAGAAGTAAATGGCGAACCGAGGAATCGCTATCCTGATTTGACGATTTTGCGCGAAGAACATATTGAACAGTTGGCAAAGCGCAATACGGTTCGTTTAAATATGTCTCCTCCTCTATTAGTTGTTGAAGTAGTTAGTCCTGGAGAATTGCAGCGTGACCGCGATTATGTTGCCAAAAGATTACAGTACCAAGATTGTGGAATCCCTGAATACTGGATTATTGACCCCGATCTTCAAACAGTATTAATTTTGGAATTATCAGACGGTAGTTATCGGGAAGTGGGTAGCTTTTTTGGGGAATCACAACTACTTTCGTCACAGTTTCCAGCACTCAATCTCACCGCAGCGCAAATTTTTGAACATTAACCATTTAAACAGTGTATATTTAGAGCAAAATTTTCGGGCTAGAAATTAAATTTAGCAGCGCACATTCCCAAACTAAACGAGGTTGCACATAGCTGAGTAGACACTGACGAGTTTTCTCCCAGGTTTCCATGAGCTGCAACTGCTGGTTTTGCTGCCAATAATAATATTGTAGATAATCCACCAGCCATAATTGAGTCGAACTATCTAGCTGAGTAGTTATAGCTTGAGCTAGGTTGAGGGCTGCTAAAGGAGTTTGGGGCGATTGCTTTAGCTGTTGTAATAGCTCAATGGGAATTAGTTGTAATTGCTCCCAAGCAGCGATCGCCATTCCTGGACTTCCTTGTGCGATCGCCACTAACTCAGGATGGTCTAAAATTGCTCCATAATTATGTTCTTGTAGGATGGTGCTTAAATCTTGAGAGGAGAGGGGCTTAAATTGAATTTTCTGACAGCGAGACACCAAGGTGGTTAACAAAGAGTCGGCATCAGGAGCAATCAGAATTAGCGTGGCGTTGCCAGGTTCTTCTAGGGTTTTTAATAGAGCATTGGCGGGTGCTTCTGCCATAGTTTGGGCATCTTCAATAATAACCACCTGTCTTGTAGCTTCCAGGGCAGGACGATTGAGAAACTGCGTGATCTGACGAATCTGTTCAATCCGAATCCTGGGAGGGGTTTTATACTGTAAACCTTGTTTGGCAGCTTGAGCAGTAGTATACAGTTCTCCTCCCTTGAGGAAAGTCGGTTCAACCCAAAGCAGATCAGGATGATTTCCCGTGGATAATTTTCTGCAAGCGAGGTGCTGTTTTTCTGGAGATAAACCAGTGGTTAATAAAAGCTGGGTAAAATTTTTCGCAGCGATGGTGCGTCCAATTCCCAATGAACCGCAAAAAAGATAGGCTGGGGCAACTCGCTCCTTGGCGATCGCCTGGAGCAATAATTCTACTGCTCTGGATTGACCTAGCAGGTTCTGAAAAGCTGTCATGTCTCAGCCAAGGCTAAATGTAAATATACGTAATTCGCTCTTTTGCTTCAATCATTCATCCTCTTCATCATCAATCATGGCAGGATCAATGAGGGTAATATCGTAGGGATCGTCAGGGGGAATGGTGGGAAAGATATCATACTCTCGATATTCATACACCGCTTCCACCTGGGGTCCAAAAATCACCCGATCGCCGTTTTTTAAATCGTGAAATCTAACTTTTTTACCGTTGACTAATAAACCGTTGACGCTATGTTTTCCTTCTGAGTCACCATCGATAATGCGATAGTAATGATGATCTTCTTGCTCTCTTCTAACTAGAGTGGCGTGGTGACGAGACACAAATTGAGATTGCAGCAGAATATGACAGTGGGCGCTTCTCCCCATCGAGTAAATTTTATCCTGAAGACGAACTTCGCGATGACCCTTGCCATCGGTAACAATCAAAATATGTTCTTCACGGTGTTTTACAGGTCTGGCAGTCATGAGCAATGTTTGGTATTCCCAGTTTATTGTAACTAGCTTTATCTATCTATCTAACTATCTAAAATAGACGGGAAATAGGGGAAGGCATAAAAAATAGTAACCAACAGACAAACTCAAACAGTTGCTACTTCGCGACTAGTAATTCCAGCGATTACTGATAAGTGTATATGACTATTATGACTTGTAATTGCGCTTTGAAAATCAATTGAATAGCTTAATCAAAATAAAATAGAGTAACGATTTTTCTTTGTTCCTCTGCCTCTCGACAAGTTTTCAAAAGAGTATCGCTATCATGAAAAGCAAAGCAAATCAACTGTTGGCAACGGGAGATAATTTCGCTGTTGCACATCGCACTAGCCTCCCCCAGGGACATATGATCGTTGTTAGAATTTTCAATTAGATGAACTACTTTCTCTAATTGTTTTTTAGATTCTCTAGGCTGGCTAGACAGACTCTGAGGCAAAATTACGGTTAACAAGTTTGAGTCAGCACGCATTGCACCTTTAATCGCTGCCGAATTAGTTCCAATAGCTCCAGAAGTAACTAACCGATTACCTCCCAAAACCAAAGCGTAACTCATCATTTCAATTAGCTGCTGATGCATTAACGGCACATGACGAGAACCTAGTAGGGCAATTCGTTTAGAACCAGTTTGCTGAATCGCTGCTAGTTCTTGGGTTAATGTATCTAGGGTTATATCACTGGCGGTAATAGTGTCTAATGGTTTTTGGCTCAAGGAACGAAGTATTGTGATCTTATATATTAACGCCAGTAATTGTAACAAATGATTGTCCTTCAAGGCGAGAGGTTGTGGGAAAAATTAATTTCTCAGATTTATTGCTCAGATTTATGGTTAATTTATTTCCCAGCGCATTAAGCAATACTGCCTCGTTTGCGGGCTTCTTTATAGGATGTACCAACATTACGCAAACCAGCTTTGATTAGCTGCTGTTCTAATAGACCAAAAAAGCGGGCGCGATCGCCTCCCCGAACTACTGCCTGATTATGGGCTTCTGCCAAGGCGACGGGATAGCCATAGCCTTTCTGTACCTGAGCCAGCATAATACTCAATGATTGGTCGAATAGGGCTTGATCTTCCACTACCCAGCCAGGGACTTCAATCCGCGCCACTTCTGCTCCCACGTTGACGTAGCAAAAAAAGACTCTTTGAGCTTCTTCGTAAAGATCTAAAATCCGTAAATTACTGCGATATAGAGGACTGCGCTGTCCTGGTTGGAGGCGACTAGCCCAGAAGGTTGAATCCCGCAGAGAGTCGATTTTCTGACAGGGATATTTCTCGAATAGATCACCACAATTAACTACACAGTTAGGATGTTCGTGTTCGCAGGTATGTAACCGCAGAAAGTTTAGTCCTTCGGTGCTACGAGAGGCACTGATGTAACCCATCATTGGAATCTTAGTTGCTCTCAATCGTTCGCAAGCAGCTAGAATTGGAGGCAAGATCTGATCTCTAGCTTCCACAGGTAAGCCATCTAAAAACCAGTAAATCAGCGAACCATCAACTAAAGCAAGATTAGGTACATCATGATGTTCCCCTGGGGGCAACACCCAATTACAAGCAATTTCTGCCAACATTTCCGCTTCGGATACCGTGCGCCGATAACCCATCCACTCTTCTAAACGAATCCCCCACTGCCGAGAGATATATAGGTCTTCGGTTTTATAGAAAACTTCGGGAAGGCTGTCTAGCAATGGGTGCAAACTCTGTCCGTAGTGGAGCATAATCTGACCAATATTAATTAGATAGCAATAGGCAATTTCATGATGGGAAGGAGAAATCTGCGAGCCATCAGTGGCAAAAACGCTATGACTGTAGGGAGCGGGGGGAATCTCAAAACACTCATTTAGAGGTTCGATGGGGGTAGCAGCGGCAAAAATTAGGCGATCGCGAAAATCTGTCTGCTGCTGAATTAGTTCTGCCTGTAACTTAGCTGCCTGTTGCTGTAAATCTTCGGCATATTCTAGTCTTTTGCCAGAAGCGATCGCCTCTTTCTGCATATGTTGACTGATCCCAGGAATTTGTCCCGCAATTTTGGCTAAATCTAACATGACGGTGAATAATTCTCAGATAGTAGGGGTCGATAAAGCAGACTTCTGAATTTTAGTCAATTTTAGATCGGCGCAAGTGCGATCGCCTATTTATCCTTTAGTTTCTAAATCTGACAGGACGATAAAACGCGCCATTCGGGGGACACGTCCTTACTAAAACTTGATTAACCTTGTAGTTTGCTAGATTTCCGTAAGTAAAATTATTTAGTCCCGAAATCAGCAAAATCTAGCCTCACAAGCCTGTAAAATGTAAATAGGCTCTAGATCAGCAACAAGCTATTCGTCTGTAATTATGATTAATCAAGGCTTACAGCAGCTTTTTAGGTGAATTCACACTTTATTTACATTCTCAGTTCAATAATTACCCAAACTTTACAGCTTGCTCCAATATTCGCAGATATACTGAGTTAAGGTAACAAAAGTAAATACAGTTGTTCTGTTCTATAAGTAAACATATCAGTAAATCCATGGAAGATATTAATAACTACATTTCTGCTATCCAACAAGAGATTGTTGCTGAAGAAAAAACCGTTAAGGTCGCGAGGTTGATTATTTTGCTCATTAAAATTGAGAAAGAATTAGCTACTGTGAGAGAAACTTTAGCCAAATTGCAAATGCATCAGCAAAAATACAATCAAAATTCTCAGCTATCAGAGCAGATCGAGCAGAAAATTGCTACTGTTAATCGTCTCTCCGCCAAAATCAGTAAAGCAAGACTTAATTTAAACTATTATTTTATTTAGATATATTAGATTTAGATATTTACAGCCTGCATGCCTTCATCACAGCAGCCTGATTTTAAATAAATTGATCATCATAAATTAAACTAATTATAATTTTGAGCAAGTGACTCAGCGGATTGTTTTAACCTGCTGCTTTTGCCAGCCTTTATTTTAAGATGGCGATCGCTTGGGATAACCGCCGTTACTGCTCAAAATCTGAGTTAAATTTGCTA
>JBEANW010000442.1:0-2677 GCA_041165225.1 Cyanobacteriota bacterium
GGGTCAGTTGATGGGTAAAATCCTCTGTGGTGAATTGAGCTATTCACAAGTGGCAGAAAAAGCGACGCAGAAATTGAAGTTTATTCCTGGAATCGGGTAAGCAGACAAGTCCAGAAATATAATCCAGAAATAAGGCACAATCCTACTAGAGTGACGCGGCCGCGTCTTTTTGAAAAGACTCGGCTTCCCTATAGCCCTTCTCAAACTAGTGAGATACGGTAAATAGAGCAGGAGGGAAACTCAAATGCAACAAAATATTTATTTTTCCATATCGGCAATGGATTTAGGTACATCGGCGGTTAGCACTTCATGTCCTTCGCTAGTTACCAATAAATCATCTTCAATGCGGATGCCAATTCCTTTCCATCTATCAGGAATTTCAGGTTGTCCTTCGGCGGGTTTGATATTGGGGGAGATATAAATTCCTGGTTCTACTGTAACAATGTGTCCTGGTGCTAAATTCTGCCAAGTTTCAGCATCGTGCTTATAAACCCCCACATCATGGACATCTAAACCGAGCCAGTGTCCTGTACGGTGCATGTAAAAAGGCTTATATTTCTCCTCTTTGATAATTTCTTCTAGATCACCCTGAAGTAATCCCAAATCTAATAAACCTTGGACAATCACACAAACTGCTAGATCATGAAATTCGTTATAGGGTTTCCCTGGCTGTACCTCCTCGATCGCTTTTAGCTGTGATTCTAAGACTATTTCATAAAGAGCTTTTTGTTCGGGGGTAAACTTCCCTCCTACAGGAAAAGTACGGGTAATGTCGCCGTTATAGTAACCGTAGGAACAGCCCGCATCAATTAGCAATAGCTCGTGATCCTGCATCTGGCGATCGTTTTCAATATAGTGCAGTACACAAGCATTAACTCCCGATGCCACTATGGACGGGTAAGCAATGCCGATCGCTCCTTCCCTACGAAAAACATGTTCTATTTCTGCCTGCACCTGATATTCATAGACTCCAGGGTTCGCAAATTCGCGGGCGCGATTATGAGCCATGGCGGAGATCTTAGCTGCCTGACGCATCAGGGCAATTTCTCCAGGACTTTTGACCAACCGCATCGCAAAGGTTAACGGGCGGGTATCTTCCAATGCTAGGGGAGCAGTACCTAGTTTTTGATAACCCCGCATTTGTTTTTGCCAATGAGCAATAATCGTCTGGTTAAATTTCTCGTCCCTGCCCAGATGATAGTAAATGCGATCGCTATTAACTAAATACTGAGGTAGCTTTTCATTTAATTCGGCAATCGGATAGGCTTCATCTGCACCGTAAAACTCCTTGGCGGCTTCCACTCCACAGCGATACCCTGTCCAGGTTTCTTGTTCTGGATCTTTGGGCTGCACAAACAAAATATACTGATGTTCTTCGTGATGGGGTGCGAATACCGCCACCGCTTCGGGTTCATTAAAGCCTGTCAGATAGTAAAAACTGCTTTCTTGGCGATAGGTATACTCAACATCATTGTGCATGGTTGCCAGAGGCGCACTACGGAAAATTGCTGTTCCTCTGCCAATCTTGGACATTAATTCCTGTTGCCGTTGACGATACTCTTGTTGCTCAATCCCCATGCTGCTTTGTTTCTCGAACTTTTTTAAGATTCATTTATAGTTTATTATGAATCAAAAATGATTTGTGGGGGAAGAGAAAAACTATGAAACCAATGTTTTTTCTGTGGCTGTTTGTCGGATTCCTGTTGATCGGGATCAGTATTCCCCTCATTCTGGAGAAAGTTCCCCCCAATAGGTGGTATGGATTCAGAGTTACTAAAACCCTATCCAGTGAGAGCATCTGGTATCTAGCTAATCGAGTAGCGGGTTTTGATCTAATGTGGGCAGGAATTGCGATCGCCTTGACTAGTGTAATAACGGGATTGTTTTTGGAGCAGCTTGGAGCAGCCACCTCCCAGACAATCGATTTTGCTGTATTTATTGGCGCATTAATAGTAGCGATCGCTCATAGCTTTTGGTATCTGCATCGACTTTGAAATATCCTAAGCTAAGTGAGCTGCCAAAAGTAGATAAAGCAAGACACCCGCATATTTTTGGCGCAGTGTACCCAAACTTTTTCACCGTCGAAGGACTTCATAATCTTGAAAAAAGTTTCAACATCTTTCAGTTTAGGAGCATCCCAAATTACAGGAATCTGCACATAAATCATGCCCAAATCAGTAACGATTATTCCCTCCTCGGCTAGAGCGTTGGTTGAATTGGAAGTGGCTAAATTAATTACAGCTTGATAACCCGCTTGGGCGATGAATGCAAATTGCTGGGGAGTTGGTTGTCCTGATGTTGCCAGGCGATCGCTATTAACTAAATACTGAGGTAGCTTTTCATTTAATTCAGCAATGGAATTACTCGATTTATAAGCAGCGGCGGAGTAATCTTTTAGTATTCATCGATTTAGGGATATTTTCTAGAATAGAAGTAGAACTTTTAGGAGATTGAGATAATGAATCCAGTTACTATTGCTGAAGCTGCCAAAAAACTTTCAGATTTGATTGATGCAGCACTGCGCGGAGAAGAAATAATTATTACTAAAGACGATCGCACTTTTGTTAAACTTACTCCCACAACTCCCGTGAAACCCCATCCTAAATTTGGTAGTGCCAAAGGATTAATCGAAATGTCTGATGATTTTGACGAACCATTAGAAGACTTCAAGGACTAT
>JBEANW010000443.1:0-3899 GCA_041165225.1 Cyanobacteriota bacterium
CCCCCTTCGGGAGCAACTACGAGGACGCGATCGCCGTTACGTTCAAGATGTTCGATGGTGTGGCGTAGGCGGGTAACAATACCATCAACTTTGGGCAAAAACGTTTCGGTAAATAAGGCAATACGCATAATCTGGATCTACTAAAGGCTCAAGAGCTAATAAACTAATAAAAATTTTAGATAATATGTAAGATTCTACAGCTAGTTTTCCCCATCCTGATGAATCTCGTCTTAGCTTAAAGTCACCTTAACTACTTCTTTATTCAATTCTCCAGGTAGCCAGAGCCAGACAAAGCCAACCAATAATCAATGCCATGCCGCCGATGGGGGTAATTGCCCCTAACCATTTAATTCCCGTTAAAGTCAGAGCATAAAGGCTGCCAGAGAAGATCAATATCCCTGCAATGAAGGCATATCCCGCCACCACCAATAACACCGAATCTGGAAAGCGAGAGATCAATAAAGCCACCAGCATTAGAGCCAGGGCATGATACATCTGATATCTAGTCCCCGTTTCCCAAATAGCTAAAGAATTAGCGCTCAGGCGATCGCGCAAAGCATGGCTAGCAAAAGCCCCAAACACTACTGAGATCCCCCCTAACATTGAGGCGATCGCCAAAAAAATTCGCGTCATAAATTTTTGCTTCCTAAATTGATTACGTTATAAAATCACTCGGCAGCAACCAGGGAATTCAATAGCCCTTGAAACATAGCTAGACCGTCAGTAATACCAATACTGGGATCAGAAGCCCTCTCTGGGTGGGGCATCATCCCCAAAACATTTCCTTGCTGGTTAACAATTCCCGCAATATTATTCATTGAACCATTGGGATTGTCCGCTAAGTTTATCTCCCCTGACGCACTACAGTAGCGGAACAAAACCTGTTGATTATCTTCTAAAGCTTTTAAAGTATCATCATCGGCATAATAGCAACCTTCCCCGTGGGCAATGGGTAGAGTGATGACCTGTTGGGGTTGATAAGCTTGAGTCCAAATCGAATCATGACGCTCAATCTTGACTGGAACGCGATCGCAGATAAAATGTAGACCACGATTACGAATTAACGCCCCTGGTAATAAACCCACTTCTGTTAAGATTTGAAACCCATTGCAAACACCCCAGACATATTTCCCTTGACGGGCGTGTTCGAGGATACTGTTCATAATGGGCGAAAACTGGGCGATCGCTCCACAGCGGAGATAATCACCGTAACTAAATCCCCCAGGAATTACCACGACATCGATATCACTAAGATCGGTTTCCTGATGCCAGACCATGCGAGTCGGTGCAGCTAATAATCCTTGAGTTACGGTTAAAATATCGCGATCGCAATTCGACCCAGGAAAGACTATAACGCCAAACTTCATAACTTGTTCCTTACTTGTTCCTTACTTGTTCCTTACTTGTTTTTTCGGTAAATCCTATACTGTAGCCATTGCGGTAAGTTCAAAGCAGTAATTTTCAATGACTGTATTTGCCAACAGGCGATCGCACATTTCATCTAAGTGCTGTTTAGCCTGATCCTCATCGTTGGCAGTTAACTGCATTTCAATGTATTTACCAATCCTGACGGACTCTACCTCGGTATACCCCATTTGCTGAAGTCCTGATTCAACTGCCGTACCAGCAGGGTCTAACACTGAAGCACGGAGAGTTACATATATACGAGCGTGATATTTGGTAGCCATAGAAGATTGTCAGAGATTACTTAAAGCGATTAGCCTCTTTGATTTTATAGCTTTGTTTCCCTCAAAGATAGCTAGATAACCCAGGCTTTTTAATTCACACAAGTATTATTATCTATATAGGCATTCAGCAGTTATTTCGTTGTTGAGGGCTAAATATATTTTAAAGTAAGTAATTATTTGAGAATAATCATGAAAGATCCTTTGTCTATAAAGCAGGCAGTTTCACTAAAGACGAACCTATTAAAATCGGCCTTATCTAGCCTCTTGTTGATGGTAACAATATTTTGTATTGCCACTCCAGCGATCGCCACTGGACTATTTGACCTCCCCAATTTTGATGCGGAAAACCTGTGGGTAGTGGATACTGCCGACGCGATTAGTAGCGTCAATCAAGGCAAGTTAAGCAAGACTTTCAAAGATTTGGCCAACGCCACAGGTCAAGAAGTGAGAATGGTGGCAGTTCGTCGTTTAGACTATGGTGAGACGGTAGATAGTCTGGCAGCGGAAATCTTTAAAGATTGGTATCCTAATGCTGAAGTCCAAGGAAATCAGACGCTATTGGTATTAGATACCCTCACCAATAATGTAGCTATTCGTTCAGGAACTGTCGCCCAAGGATTAATTGGTGCAGAAGCTGCCCAAAGTATTGTTGATGATACCGTTGGCTACAACATTCGCAAGGGCAATAAATATAACCAGGCTTTTCTGGATGCAGGCGATCGCTTAGTTGCCATCCTTTCGGGACAAGAAGATCCAGGGCCGCCAATGATTGAAGACGAGATTCAAACCGAAGGTACTTTTACTAAAGCTGAAGATACCGACCAAGGAAGCGCAACTATTTGGGTAATTGGTTTCTTAATCGTCGCCACTGTCGTACCAATGGTAACTTACTACTGGTATGTGGGTTTGGGTAATTAATCTTGAATATACTCAAGATCGTTAACTAAAGCAGATTCAGCCCTAGTAAACTCCCGACCTAAGTAAGCAGCGTGGTCTAGCATGGTGATGGGACAGGGCTGAGGTTTTTCAATTACCTCGACACATAATTCTTTGGCAGTTCTGGCGGTATAGAGCTTTTCGACGGTGCGCTCAATTTTTTTGCCTCCACAGGCAATCACTTCTCCTGTTTCGGGATCTGCTGCTAATCCCTGTTCATTAATGACATTGGTATAGTGTTTGGCGCAAACTAGTCCCGCATCTCGGTCTAAATAGATAATATAGTATCCCCCAGGATCGAGAGCTATCTGACGTTTGGAAAGTTGATCATCTATAGCTTTGAGGTGTTCAGGATTTACGGTAGTAGGCATCAAAAATAGAACCCTTGTTGAATGGAGCAACCATTATAACAAAGGCCTCTGGCTTTCAATTGTCAACGACCAAAAGGAGTTATTTGTGGCTAGTAATTTTCAAGACGATGTGAGAGAACAAGAAATGATCAAGCTTTTCGATTTTATACGTTAGAAAAAACTTAAGATACAATTTAACAATTAGCTTTTATTTTAGATGCCAGATTTCAAGCCAGATTTCAAGCCAGATTTAAAAAAAATTGCTGCTCAGTTAGAAAGTTCTAATTCCAAGGATCGTTTGCTGGCTTTGACATCCCTGAGAGGAGTTGAGCCAGAAGATGCCGTCCCTTTAATTAAAAAAGTCTTAAATGATGAGATCTTGCCTGTACGTTCAATGGCAGTTTTTGCCTTGGGAATCAAGCCGACGGCAGAATGTTTCCCCCTCTTGATTGCGCTACTGGCAAGTGACCCCGATTACGGAATTCGAGCCGACGCAGCAGGAGCATTGGGCTATCTCAATGACATTCGTGCCTTTGAACATCTGGTTCGGGCATTCTATGAAGATACCAACTGGTTAGTCAGATTTAGCGCAACGGTGTCTTTGGGTAACTTGCAGGATATTAGAGCCAAAGAATTGCTGATGGAAGCTCTTGATAGCGATGAAGTTATTCTGCAACAAGCGGCGATCGCTGCTTTGGGAGAAATTAAAGCGGTAGAATCAGTAGGGAAGATTTTAAATTTTGTCCCCTCAGAAGATTGGTTGATACGTCAGAGAATCGCTGAAGCTTTAGGTAATTTAGGTACGGAAAAAGGTATCTCAGCGTTAAAATTTCTCGCCAAGGATTTACATCCCCAAGTAAAAGAAGCGGCTCAAATATCTTTGCAGCGACTGGAGCAAATTTAAGTATTACTGAAACGCAAGTCC
>JBEANW010000444.1:0-6607 GCA_041165225.1 Cyanobacteriota bacterium
GGAAAAAGGTATCTCAGCGTTAAAATTTCTCGCCAAGGATTTACATCCCCAAGTAAAAGAAGCGGCTCAAATATCTTTGCAGCGACTGGAGCAAATTTAAGTATTACTGAAACGCAAGTCCGACTCCTTTCACTCTAATCACAGTAAAACAATGAGCAACATTCAAATAGAGTCAGACCTGAAAGAAGTATTGGGAGAAATCAACTCAAAGCTGGGGAAAGTAGACGAGCGCCTCAATAATATAGAAATTTCTCAGGCAAGATTAGCAGAAAAATTTGATGCTCAAGAGAAAATAGTCACTGAGCTTAAGGATTCCCAGAACAAACTGATCTGGGCATTAATTGTTTTAGCTTTTACTGCTGTTATTAGCTTGGTGATTGGATTGGGCAAATTCATTTTTTATCCCAATCCATAGCGATCCCTTAGAATGAGTTTAAATTATTAAACGGTCATAATATCTTTTTCTTTAACCGCCAAAAGCTCGTCAATTTTCTTATTGTAGCTATCGGTGACGCTTTGAATTTCTTCCTGCAAATCTCGCGATTCATCTTCTGAGATCTCGCTACTTTTCTCTTGGGTGCGTACCTCATCGATCGCATCTCGACGAATATTCCTTACACCAACTTTCCCTTCTTCTGCCAACTTGCCAGCGGTTTTAACCAACTCTTGACGGCGCTCTTTGGTTAGAGGGGGAATATTTAAGCGAATTAAACTCCCATCATTATTCGGGGTCAGACCGATATCAGACATCGAGATTGCTTTCTCGATTTGCCCCATACTGCTTTTATCATAAGGCTGAATCATGATGGTGGTGGCATCAGGGGTACTCAAGTTCGCCAGAGATTTCAAAGGAGTCTCCGAGCCATAATAGTCCACCATCACCCGATCTAATAGAGAAGCGCTGGCTCTTCCTGTACGAATAGTGTTAAAAGACCTTTGAGTCGCCTCGACAGTCTTTTGCATACGTTCTTTTACTTCAGATAACTTCACAATTTCCTCCTACAATCGTACCAACAGATTCACCCTTGGTAGCACGCATGATGTTACCGTTAACGGAAAGGTCAAACACCAAAATCGGGATACTGTTTTCTTTGCACAAAGCGATCGCTGTACTATCCATCACTCGCAAGTCATGGGCTAAAACATGATTATAAGTCAAGCTTTGATAGCGATGAGCATCAGGGTGTTTGACGGGATCTGCATCATAAATCCCATCTACCTTAGTGGCTTTAAAAATAATTTCAGCATCAATTTCCGCTGCCCTCAAGGCAGCCGTGGTATCCGTCGTGAAAAAAGGATTTCCTGAACCCGCGCCAAAGATGACAACTCGTCCTCTTTCCAGGTGGCGAATAGCACGACGACGAATATAAGGCTCGGCTACCTCTTGCATCGCAATAGCGGTTTGTAACCGATTATCAACGCCGATTCTTTCCAAAGCATCCTGCAAAGTCATGGCATTCATTACGGTGGCAATCATGCCAATATAGTCAGCCGTTGCTCGATCCATCCCCGCAGCCGAAGCTTTCATTCCGCGAAAAATGTTTCCACCACCGACAACAATGGCTAATTCCACACCGCTTTTCACGACATCCGCTACTTCCTGAGCGATTTCGGCTACCACCGCAGGATCGATACCATAGCCTAAGTTGCCCATTAAGGCTTCGCCACTTAATTTTAATAAAACCCGCTGGTAACTCATTCCTAGAAAAGTAAACCTCAGTCTTGCTTGTTATTTACCTCCCCATAACATAGCAGCTTTCCGCACTTTGTAATGAAAAATTGTCATGATCAAAGTTTTAAACTAACAACATCAGCAGAGTCACAAACCTTTTCCCTTTTACCTTTTCCCAAAATCCACTTTAAAACTGTGGCTTTTAAGCTAAAAGAGGTTTATTGGGGTCGCCAATTAATCTCTGCACCAACAGGATCGACATAGTTTCTGTCAATTCTTTGTCCTCCCAGCATCGCTGCCACGCTATCCCGCAGATAATGATGATTGACCTGCTGGGCTGATTCCGCACCATCATCAATTCTGCCTTGGTAACGAATTACCGCCTCATTATCTAATAGATATACCGTGGGTAAAACTTGGGCTTTGAAAGCTTTTGCCACATCTTGAGTAGAATCTCTCACATAGGGAAAATTTAGTTGTTTTGCTTGAGCATACTTTTGCATTACTTTCATACTCTCAGCAATCGGCTCAGGAGAGTAATTAGAGTCTATGGCGATAATGGTGAATTTTTGTCCCTCAAAATCAGTCTGAATTTGCTTGAGACGTTCAAGATACTGATTTACTTCGGTTGTATCGCTCATAAAAACTACAGCGATCGCTTTAAATTCGCGACGATAGCCTCCCAAGTGATATACCTTTTGATCAATACCTGGAATCTCAAAGTCGGGGGCGTAATTACCTATCGTATTCATAAAACGCACTGGTTAATAGGTTAATAAAGGGTTGGCAGTAGTAATAGAAAAATCCAGAAATAGCATTCCATTCTACGAACACCCAATTTTATCAGGTTTAAATTTAATTTGAGTGTGAGTTAGATCATCACACTTGATCGATTGTACATTTTCTTAACTGGTCACCAATGGCTAATAGCTGGAGCGAAGCCCCATTACTCTTCAAAAATATCAAGCTGTTCCAGACTATGGTCGCCAGCATTTTTCTGGGGCTGCCCTGGCTCAATTCCTTTTCGTAAACCCAGGGCAATTTTACTGTGTTTTTCGATTTGTCCCATCACCTGTCTTGCCCTTGAGATCACGGAAGCAGGTAACCCTGCCAGTCTTCCTGCTTCGATCCCGTAGGATTTACTCGCACCCCCAGCACACACCTGATGGAGAAAGATGATCTTATCCGCCATTTCTTTGACCATTACCTGGTAGTTAGCTACGTTAATCAGAATGGAAGCTAGTTCATTGAGTTCGTGATAGTGAGTGGCGAAAATAGTTCTGCCCTGAATCTGGGTGGCTAAATATTCCGCTACCGCCCAAGCAATGGAAAGCCCATCAAAAGTGGCTGTCCCACGACCAATTTCATCCAGGAGAATTAGTGATTTAGGGGTAGCATGATTGAGGATATTCGCAGTTTCGTTCATCTCCACCATAAAGGTAGATTGTCCCGTAGCCAGATCATCTACTGCCCCCACACGGGTAAAAATGCGATCGCAAATTGCTAATCTAGCCTCGGTTGCCGGCACAAAACTACCAATTTGAGAGATTAACTGGATTAAACCAATCTGTCTTAGATAGCAGCTTTTCCCACTGGCATTGGGCCCTGTTAAAATAATTAAATCTGGAGCGTCTCCCCCTTGTTCTAAGGAAGACTGATCAGGATTACCCATATGGGCGGAATTGGCTACAAAAAAGCCTTCTCCCAAAGACTGCTCGACTACAGGATGTCTCCCCTCAACTATCTTGATTTCGCGTCCTGTGACCATTTCGGGACAGCAATAGTTTTGATAGACAGCAACTTCCGCTAATCCTGCCAAAACATCGATCGCTGCCACCGCTTTGGAAATACTCCGAATTTCTTGGGCTTTTTCGGCGACAGTGGTGCGTAACTCGCTAAAAATATCGTATTCGAGACTGCTTAAATCATCTTTCGCCGTCAGAATTCTCGTTTCCCGCTCTTTCAATTCCGAGGTGATATATCGCTCTTCGTTGGTTAAAGTCTGCTTACGTTGATAATTATCGGGAGCTTGGCTGGCTTTAGAGCGGGGCATACTAATATAGTAGCCAAAGGTTTTGTTATAGCCCACTTTGATATTCGCTACCCCAACTCGTTCTCTTTCCGTTACCTCCAGATTTGTTAGCCACTGGTTATCGTCTACTAATCGCTGACGAAGTTCATCTAGTCGAGGATCAACACCATCTTTGATGATTCCTCCTTCCTTTAGTAACAGCGGGGGAGATTCTACCAGGCGCTCGGCGACGTAAACCCCTAACTGTTCTAGCTCTGGGGGAATTTTATGCAGGGCTTTAAGAAAAGGCGAGTGACCATAGGAAGCGATCGCCGATAAGTCGGTTAATTTAATCAGAGATTCTGCTAAAGCCAGTAAATCCCGTGCGTTTGCCGTGCCAGAACTGACTCTCCCTGATAATCGTTCTAGATCATATATTTTACGCAGCATAGAGCGTAAATCCTGACGCAGGGAAGTATTAGCTACTAGTTCCCTAATCGTATCTTGGCGAGCAGCAATTCCCTTCAGCTCAATTAATGGTTGCAATACCCAGCGTCGTAAAGCTCGTCCCCCCATCGCCGTACCAGTACGATCTAATGCCCAGAGTAGAGAACCGTGAAAAGTACCGTCTCGTATAGTTTGAGTGATTTCCAGGTTGCGTCGCGTCTGGTGATCGAGCATTAAGTAGTCCGCCAGGCTATAGGTGCGTAGGGGTTGCAATGCCACTTGATAAGCCTTTTGGGTATCTTCCACATATTCCAATAAACCTCCCGCAGCCCGAACCCCCAGAGGAATATCCCCACAACCCATCCCTTCTAAAGAAGTTACCTCAAAAGTATCCTTCAGTCTCTGGCTAGCTTCCACTAAGGAAAAGGGCTGTTGCGATCGCAAAGAATAGCAAAAGCTATCGGGTAAATAATCCGCTAAATACTCAGATTTTTCTCCAGGGCGGAGCAAACCATTAACATCTGGAGCATTAGCAGGAATTAAGACTTCAGAAGGCTGTAAACGTAACAATTCCAAAGTCAAAGAACTAAGTTCGCTAGATTGAGTGGTAAAAAACTCCCCTGTAGAAATATCGGCATAAGCCAACCCCCAATGCTCTCCTGCCACCACAATGGCAGCCAAAAAGTTATTCTGACGCGATCGCAACATGCCATCATCGGTTAAAGTACCAGGGGTCAATAGCTTCTGAATCTCCCTCCGTACCATCCGTTTTTCCGCAGCCGCCTCTTGAGAATCTTCCACCTGATCGCAGATTGCCACCGCATAGCCTTTCTCCACCAGCATCGTACTGTAGCGATCTACCGCATGGTGAGGCACCCCCGTCATCGCCACTCGTCCTAATTCCTTGCCCCCTTCTTTGCTGGTTTGTACCAGTTCCAGTTCCCTAGCAATGGTGACAGCATCCTGAAAAAAACATTCAAAAAAATCCCCTACCCGATATAACAACAGCGCATTAGGATATTGTTCCTTCACCTCCACATAATGTTGATACATCGGCGAAAGCTGGGACTTATCAATATTGCGACAATCGGTAATGATGTTTCGCTCTGTTTTGTGATGCTTCTCAGATGACATGAATCTCTATCAATCAGGACTTTTACTACTATGACTTTATCGCAATTGGCAAGCTGTCTATAAAAACTCCGAACTCGAAGCGAAGCTAATCCTTTAGGGCGAACTCCGAATTCCGAACTAATTAGATACGTGTAAACTAGAACCCTGTTCATCTTTATACACCTCAATTCTGGTTTGAAAAGCTTCTTTAAACTGGGGCATATGAGTCACGGTGAGGATACAGGCAAAATCTGAGGCGATCGCATTAATTGCTCCCACCAAGCGATTACAACCTTCGGCATCTTGGGTACCAAATCCTTCGTCTACAATTAGCATTTGCAACGATGTTCCTGATCTTTGGGCTAGAAGTTTGGCTAAGGCTAGTCTAACGGAGAAGTTAATCCGAAATGCTTCCCCTCCAGAGTAGGTTTCATAGGGGCGAGTTCCCCCCGCATCGGCAATGACAATATCCAGAGTATCAATGAGTTTGGTTTGCTTCTTGGATGTTCCTTTGGTGGCTTTTTGGGTGAGAAACTGCACGTGGAATTGATTACCCGTTAACCTAGCCAGAATCTGATTAGCTTCTGCTTCTAATTGGGGCAAAATATTTTCAATGGTTAACGCTTGGATGCCATTTTTACCAAAGGCTTGGGTCAATTCTTGATAGATACGATATTGTTTTTCATAGTCCTGAACTTGCTTTTCGGTATCCTGGTGTTGGACTTTGAGTTGGTCGATCTGAGTTAGAGACTGTTGCAGCCTGCCACTGCGAGAAATCAGTTCGTCTAACTGCTGGCGACGCTGGTGAATTTGCTGTTCTAGAGCGTTAATTTCCTGACGATGATCCACAATGGTTGCTTGCTGTGCCACATGAGCTTGTAGTTGTGCGTAGCTAGCTTGTTTACTTTCCAGTCTTGCTTGTAATAATTGCTCTAATTCTCTGAGTTTTGCCTCAATCTGGGGATATTCTTGCTGGGCTTTCTGTAATTCCTGATATTTTAGCTGCCAAGATTGGGATTGTCGGAGGGAATTCAAGAGGTTTTGGTGAGTCTTGCGGTCATAGCCTAATTCACTGACGTGGCGATCGATCCCATTGATTTGCTGTTGGATTTCCGAGTTGATGTGCAGCTTTTCTAAGCTAGTCTGAAGATCGCTGATTTCTTGTAGTAGTTGGGGTTTTTGCTCATCTAATTTTGCCTGGCGTTTTTTGGCATCTTCAATTTTTGCCTGCTCAATTTCTGCCCAATGTAGACTCTTGACTTCTCCCCGAACTAAAGCATGGGTTCGTTCATCGTAATTGAGAGTGGTTAATTCCCCTGTCAATCGCTTAATTTCTTGGTGTAATTCTTCCGCATAGTTACCAT
>JBEANW010000445.1:0-2687 GCA_041165225.1 Cyanobacteriota bacterium
CTCCTTGTTTTGCTTCTAGCTGCTGTTGTAGCTGGGTTAAAGCTGATTCTTTTTCGGTTAATTGACTTTGAATTTGATGGCGATCGCCTGTCAGACTTTCAATCTCATCTTGCTTTACTGATAATTGCTGCTGTAGCTGGGTTAAAGCTGATTCTTTCTCGGTTAGCTGCGTTTGTACTTGATTAAGGCTATCTATTTCCCCTTGCTTTGCTTCTAACTGCTGCCGTAATTGAGTTAATGCCGATTCTTGCTCTGCTAGTTGCGTTTGTAGAGTGCGATCTCTATCTTCCTTGCCAGATAACTGTTGTTCAAGTTTTTTAACTTGAGCTTCACTACTCACTAGGCTTGCTTCAGTAGTTTTTTGCGCTGCTTCTTGTTCGGATAATTGCTGTTTAAGTTGGTTTAATTCCTGATTAAACTGGGCTTCCAATTGCTCATTTTTCTGCTGATCTTTGTTGGATTCCTGAGCTTTTTGTTCTTCTACCTGTTTGATCAATTTTTTTACTAAGGCTTCTTGCTCCTGGGCATATTTTTTCAATGCCTGATAATTCGCCTTATGTTCTTTGATCTTCTCTTTTAGTTCTAGCAAAACGGCAGGCTGGGCTGCTTCTTGCCCCTCAGATGGTGTTGCTATGCTTGCCTGAGAATCATTGGGAGCTTCATCATCATTTTGCTCAGGAGTCGATTCTAGGGAAATCGTTTTGTCTGCCACCTCGCTGGAGATCGCCAAGTTGCCTGTCGCCAAGTCGTCCACAACTCCTGACTCAGATAAATCAGTAGATTCAACAATTTCCTTGGGGTTTTCTAGCTCCTGGGAAGCGGTCGAAACTTCAATCGGGGACTGTTCTAACAAACTTTCTGTCTTACGGGGTTTGCTAGTGGCTTTGGTAGACTTGGTTTTTTTGCGTGGCATAACTTAATCTAATCTCCGCAGTTTAATAAAAACTTGTTGCAACTTGATTATTATCACTTAAATTTTTGTCAAAAAAAACTAGGGTGGCAAAATAGGCTGGAGTTCTGCCGAAATTGTCAGTAGGCTCAGAAGAGAGAAACAAAGGAAAACTCAAGAACATCAATGGCCAGAAAAAGGCCAGAAAAAAGTCAGTACCCGAAGCCAGTCAGAAAGTTGTCGGGGGAGTGCATCCATCAAAACTGTCCTAGCTGTGTACGATAACTTAAGAACAATCAGAACTTTGTCAGGAGTCGTCCAAACCAAGATTTTTCTAGTTAACAATTATAAACTTTTCTTCCGATTTATGGATTAATTTTGGACTTCATAATTGGTTATCGTGAGTCTAATATGTTATGCCTTTAAACATCGATAAACATGTCCATTGCTTATGCCAGCCACCACTGCTTATGTATCCCGTCTGTTTCTTTATCCTGTTAAATCATTAGATCGGGTAGATTGCGATCGCGTTACTATTTTAGAATCTGGCGCATTACAGGGCGATCGCACTTGGGCGATTAAAGATTGCGATGGTAATTTTGTTAACGGCAAACGAAACTCAAAGGTTCATGCTCTACGGTCAGAATTTGATTTAGCCACTAATACCTTGTCATTGCAAATCCAGGGAACAGCTCAAACTGTTAAATTTAATTTAATTCAAGAGCAAACAGCATTATGTAGTTGGTTAGAGTCCTACTTTGGCTTTCCTGTAGAGTTGCAGCAGAATCCCATCATGGGCTTTCCCGACGACACCGACTCCCCAGGAGCAACCATTGTGAGTACCGCTACCCTAGAAGCGATCGCCTCCTGGTACCCTGAGCTAGACACCGTAGATATTCGTCGGCGTTTTCGTGCCAATATTGAACTTGGCGGAGTACCTGCTTTCTGGGAAGATCAACTGTTCGCCACCTCAGAAACAACTGTCCCATTTACCATCGGTGAGGTTGAATTTAGGGGAGTTAATCCTTGTCAACGCTGCATTGTCGTCACCCGCAATCCCCAAACAGGAGAACCCTACCCCAAGTTTCAAAAGATTTTTATTACCCAAAGAAAAAACACCCTACCCGAAGGGATAGAGCGATCGCGCTTCAATCATTATTTTCGTTTAGCAGTAAACACCAGACTTTCCCCAACGGAAAGAGGAAAGACAATTCAGATTGGCGATCTGATACACGTTTAAAGTAGGGGCGATTCGCCCTATCAGCAAAAGGGAAACGGGAAAAGGGCAGGTCAAGTGTGTAATTAATTTTGCCCAGGTACTTATGCGTCGTGAATCGCCCCTACAATATTTCTAACCTTGTAAAAACCCTGGCAACTCGATAGGTGATTT
Source organism: Cyanobacteriota bacterium (assembly GCA_041165225.1). Classification (GTDB taxonomy): domain Bacteria; phylum Cyanobacteriota; class Cyanobacteriia; order Cyanobacteriales; family Xenococcaceae; genus Waterburya. The sequence goes on from JBEANW010000445.1 coordinate 2,280, forward strand.
AACCTGTGCCAAAATCGTTTTCAACTGACTACCTTCCAACACCTCCTGGGTTAATAGGGTTTGGGTAGTGGATTCCAATAAATCGCGATTTAGTTCTAAAATCTTTTGCGCCATTTCATAGGCTTGATTGATGTTTTGTTGCACTAGACGATCTATCTCTGCCGTGACTTCTCCACTAACAGTACGTCTGGTGGTTGAGCTATGCAAAAACTGTCCTTCCTCTTTGGCAAAGGCGATCGGCCCAACACTACTCATGCCGTATTGCGTGATGGCTTTTTCGGCTAATTCGGTGGCTTTTTGGATATCATCACTGGCACCCGTAGAAATCTTCTCAAAGACTACCAATTCCGCCGCTCTGCCCCCTAACAGCGTGGCAATTTTACCCCATAGTTCATCTTCCATCAGCAA
>JBEANW010000446.1:0-4037 GCA_041165225.1 Cyanobacteriota bacterium
CTAACGGGTAGAGGTTCGGGTTGAGCGTCTCCCACCAGGGCAGCAGTATGTTCCAAGGCGGTGCGGAGTCGTTTGGCAGCATAAATTGACATATCCCTAGGCACACTAATTCGATCTCGCAAATATCGCAAAGCTACATCTGAACCTGCTGGTGGAGTAAAGCTTTCTGCCGTCATCATGTTGCTCAAAGCACAACGCAAGGCTTCGTCAAATAGCTGCTGATCAGCAGGATTAACTTTCAGGATATTACTTCGATGTTTAATTACCCGTTGTAGAGCTTCCTCGCGAGAAGTGGCGGGTTCGGGATAAGTGACATCTGGTAGTGCAAACCAATCACCGCGATCGACTTTTTCTTGATTAGTTAAGGCTTGAGGCTCGCCGTTGCTATAGCATCCTCCCATTTGTGGCGGTAAGTCATGGACATGGGTATGAAAATCGCTTTGAGTCCCCCGATAAATTGGTCGAGTTTCCATCGCATTAAACCAACCTGATAAACCTGGATTTTCTTCCCTCAAGGAATAACCTTTGTAGTAGTAAAGACTGGCGTTCATCCGTTCTACATAGGGAGTAAAGATGATGTCGGCGGTGCTAAATTCTGTTAAGAAATATGCTCCAGGAGTAGCAGCCAAGGCTTCTTCTACCATTCCTACTACTTCCAGAAACTGCTGGCGTTTTTTTTGCTCTTGTCCAGGAAAAATTGCTCGCTCGCATAACCAGCCACACCAGGCTCTAAATAGTAGCCGTTCTAGTCTTCTGCGAGTTAAGACTTGCTCATCTTCCATTCCCAGGTATAAAACGCCGAAAACCCTCTCTAAAGCCAGGAGAATATCATCGCTTTCGGTAATAATTTGCCCATCCAACTCCACCGCTGGTAACATTCCCGAAGGAACTTTTTGCTTATACCAGCTTTCCTTTTTGCCATAGCAAAACATTGTCACCTTCTGAATGCGGTAAGGGACTTGCTTTTCTTCTAGCCACAGCCAAATTTTTTGACAGTAGGGACACCAAGCATGGTTATCCCGAAACAGAGTTACCCGCACATCTTCTTCCGCCTTGCCAAATAAACGCAGGGTAGCTTGGGAGTTGGTATTACCGTTAACAGAGTCGATCGCCAAGTCGGTAAGTTCTGTTAGCTGTTGCCAAGAAAAGGGTTCGGTTGCCATGAAAATATTTGGTTGCACTCTCGATCAATGTTCTACAAAGGCATTCTACAATGAATGGATTATTAGCATACGATTAAGCGATCGCAGTCTGTCTTAGACTTAATTAATTCTTTTTTCAATATATTCTCGCCAATATATAATTTTGTCGTTTGCCAACTCAAAGATGATCGCATCTTCTGCCCAGCCTTCTTTCCCTGTCTTGCGGTTTTGGTCGCGCCAATCCCATTCCACGGCACCGCGATTGGGCTCCGCCCACGCTTCGCGATCGCCATCAATAATTATCCGTTTAATTTCAACCGAGGTATGGTGAAACTCTCGGAAGTAGTCAAGGGCTGCTTTGCTAATCTGCTGTTGACCCACAAATTTAAAACCCCCAGCTATAAAGGTCGCATTTTCGGCAAAATCATCAGCGATCGCCTGAGCGTTCTGTTCTTCCCAAGCTTGAGCCTGTCTGAGAACAATCTCCTTAATTTGTGCTGATGAAAGTGAAGACTGAGCCATAATTTTCGGTGCCGCCAAAGTACTGAATATCCCAGCGATAATGATAAGTGCAAGTACTAACCAGCCGAAATATTTTCCTAGAAGATTCAATGGTTGACCTCACCAGCATTAAAAAAAATTATGACAACTTATACAAAAAGCCTAGAAGTTTTTTAGTTTTTTCGGTTAACAAAGTTCGACGGTAAGCATCGGCAGCTTGTTTGATAGCCATTGCTTGAGTGGGATAGGGATGAATCACCGTAGCCAGCTTGCTTAAACCCATTTTACCAATCATGGCGGTGGTAATTTCGCTAATCATTTCTCCACCATGACGCGCCACGATAGTAGCCCCCAGAATTTCATCTGAACCTTGCTGATGGAGAATTTTCACAAAGCCTTCTGTCTCACCGTCTGCGAGGGCGCGATCGACATCATCAAAGTTAATTTTAATCGTGTTGCAATTGATACCTTGTGCTTGAACTTCCGCTTCATACATTCCTACATGGGCAATTTCAGGGTCAGTAAATGTTACCCAAGACATCACCAGATCGCTAAGTTTTGCTTTACCCAAGCCAAAGGGAGAAAATAAAGTATTTTTAATGACAATCCTGGCGGCGGCATCTGCTGCATGGGTAAATTTCCAATTCATGCAGATATCCCCTGCACCATAAATTTTGGCGTTGGTAGTTTGTAAATGATCATTCACGATCAATCCTTTTCTGGCATCATACTCAACCCCCACGGCTTCTAGATTGAGGCTCTCGACATTCGGTTGTCTGCCTGCCCCCGCCAAGATTTCATCAACGACAATAGATTCTTGAGTGCGATCTCGAAGGGTATCTGAAAGATTATCGCCAATGAATTTGATTACTTTCCCTTCAGGACTTTGAGCGACGCTTTCTAGCTGACAATTCAAGACTAAACGAATACCATCCTTAATCAATGCCTGTTGAACTACCTCTGCTGCATCGGCATCTTCTTTATCAAGTAGATGAGAACCTTTATGAAACAAAGTTACTTCACTGCCCAAGCGCTGGAAAGCTTGAGCTAATTCACAGCCAATAGGGCCACCTCCAATCACCGCTAGTTTTTTCGGTAGACTAGTCATGGAGAAAACGCTTTCATTAGTTAAATAGCCAGTTTCTTCGATACCTGGGATCTGGGGGCGGACAGCACGAGCGCCAGCAGCAATTACCGCCTTTTTGAACTTCAGATCCTGCCCTTCAACGGTAATAATGTTTTCATTCTTAAATCTAGCCTCACCAAAAAAGACATCAACTCCTGCCTTCTTCGCCGCTACTGCTGAATCCACAGGGCTAATTTTAGTTCTGATCTGCCGCATTCTTGCCATTACTTCAGGAAAATCGATCGCCATGTGTTCTGGCGGTTGCACACCATAGGGTAACGCCCCTTTCATCTCCGCCACCACGCGGGAAGACCGAATGAGGCATTTAGAAGGAACACAGCCCACATTCAAGCAGTCCCCACCCATGAGATTCTTTTCAATCATGGCCACCTTTAGTCCAATGCCCAAACCCGCAGCACCTTTAGCTGTCACGAGTCCTGCTGTACCTGAGCCAATCACGACTAAATCATAACAGTCTACTGGAGTTGGATTTACCCAGTCAGGAGGATGAACGTTTGCCAGTAACTCGCGATTATAATCATCCAAAGGTTCAATCGTCACAGCATGATTTTGATTATTCATAAGTGTTTCTTTTAGTTTTAAGTTCTTAGCTATTAGCAGCATCAATATCAGTTGTGTCAATCGATTCATCCAATGCCTTACGCGCAATTTTTGTGACGTAGAGAGTCACTGCTACGGTGGCAACAAAACCAATAATTCTAATTGTCCACTGGGCGACAGGATTCGCACTAGTTTCTCCGCCGATGGTGGCAATACTTCCTGCTAGGGAACCAATGTAGACATACATAATCGTGCCTGGAATCATGCCAACGGAAGCTAATACATAGTCTTTGAGAGCTACTCCTGTAACTCCCATGCCGTAATTTAAAAGATTGAAGGGAAATATGGGAGATAGTCGCGTTAAGAGAACAATTTTGAAACCTTCTTTGCCAACAGCGCGATCGATCGCACTAAATTTCTGATTTCCTGCAATTTTCTGCGAGATCCAGCCTCTGGCTAAGTAGCGACCCACCAGAAAAGCCAAGGTTGCTCCAATAGTTGCCCCAATAAACACATAGAGCGAACCTTGAACAATGCCAAATAAGACCCCTGCCCCCAAAGTGAGTAATGAACCAGGCAGAAAAGCTACTGTTGCCACAATATAAATTAAGATAAACGCAATTGGTGCGATCGCCCCTAGATCATCAACCCATTGGAGAGCATTGCGTAATAGTTCTTGAGGGTTAAATCCACTGCTGGCTACTGTC
>JBEANW010000447.1:0-11911 GCA_041165225.1 Cyanobacteriota bacterium
CTGCCAGAAGCATCAGCGACACCTAAAATGATGTCATTACCCTTACCAGTGTAGATTCTACCTGAGTTCACAAGCCCTAAAGCCAGGGCGTTGGCATCCGCAGCAGTTCTACTATCGGCAACAATAGTATGATCCAAAATCGATTCAGCTACAGCATTACTATCAGCAGAACTAATGCTTTTACCGAAGATAATATCATTGCCTGCACCTGTAAAGACATCACAATTGTAAGTTAAGTTTACTTGTTGATATTTAAGAATATTCTTTTCTAGCTCATCAACGCGACCAGGCAAGGTGAAAAAATCTTCGATGGACAGGATATTTTTAAGCAATATATTTTCAGGCATAAGATTTAGTTTTACTTAGATAATTTGGCAAATCAAATATTTTTTGAATTGAATTGATTATCTATTAAGTAATTAGGATTAATCATCAAGCCTAGATGAAAATATGGTTTTTAAAATAAACTAGAAGTAAAGAGTTTATATAGTTTAGATAAAATAAATGCTGACAAAGTACCAAAAACTCTTTGATATCAAAGTGTTAGCCACAATCAAATTAGATTAAATTAGCTCGTAGATTCTACTGACTTTTGGCAGAGATTTGACCCTCAACCCAGGTCAGACTGATCATTTTGACTGCGAACAATATTCTCGGTTATTTCTGCCAACTCACTTAATTCGAGTTCGAGTTTGCCAGCTTGTTGTTCATAATACAGTTTTTTGGCGATCGCTGCCCTGGCTAAATCTTCGCGATCTTGACGGAGGGCTGTTTTTGCCACTCGATTCCAGGTTTGGACTTCGGCGATCGCTGCTTGATATTTTGGCTGCACCTGATTCCAAACCGACTTAAGATCAATCAGGGCTTCTGAGGTCAGTCTTTGGTTAGTGCGGGCATCTTTACCTTTAAGAGCCTGTTGAATCGGCTCGTATAGCTGGGAGAGATCGAGGGTGGTAATAGCGGGGAGGTAGTTCCTAATTTGTTTACTATCACTAATCCCTGTTTTACACCAACTAGCAAAGTGTTCGCAGTTATTAGAGAGCAAATTATACTCCTGTTCCCTCAGTCTACTTTTAGCTCGTTCTACCACCACATCGGGGATATAGCCAAAACCCTCGCTATATTCAGCTACGTATACGGGATTACCGCGACTAAAGATAGCGAAAGAAGTCTGTTCAATAACTTCGCTGGGCTTACGATAGTGGATTACTGTACCATCCCCGCAGTCAATACCGTAGTGTTTGTAGACTCCTTGTAGCTGTCCAAAATTTCGATATACGTATATACAGTCGCCCTTCGCCATTAAATCTAAATTGAATCTAACTAGTGTGAATTAGTTTTTAGTTTTTAGCCCTAATTCTCGTTGCAAAAGTTTAATCGACTTCTCGCTAATATAGCTGTCGGCGCTAATCACATCAGGAATTCGGATTAGATCTTCTCGCATAGCGATAATCTCGGCTTTAACTTGATCATAGCTTGTATAGCCTGCAATCACTGTATGGGATGCCCGAATTACTGCTCGGAGTCGATCGCGATCGCTCAAGGTAGAAGTCAAGACTAATAAATCGTCTCCTCTTTGGCTGTTAACAATACTGGCAGCGACACTTAACGTTCCTTCACTTAGACTCACAATACCCAAACAAGCTTGATTTGGTAGCGCCTTGATGATTTCCAGTTCTTTGTTGTAGTCATACATATCGATGGGAATGACCCGAAAAGAGTTTGGGGGGACAATCGCCAGCACTTCTTTAATAAAGTAGCGATTGGTAATTAAAGTGCCAAAGTTAATTTCTGCGAGGATTTTGGGCAACTGTTCTAACTCAATTAGCTCAATCTCAATGGCTAGGGTATTTTGCAATTCTTGCAGGATAATTTCCCCTGCACCAATGTCTCTTTTGGGTACGGTGACGATTACGCGATCGCAACAGCTAATACGCCAATCAATTTCTTCAAAAAATAGCTCTTTAACCTGATTGATGGTGCAGCCAAGCTCTAAGACCCGATCCACCCCTTCTTTAATCGCTTTGATTGAGGCAGCTACAGGGGAATCTGGTTCATTAGTTAGGTTCTCATGTTCATGAAGCTTAACGTAAATACCTGAGCCAGCGATCGATTCTACTAAGCCACTGTCTTCTAACTGTTGATAGACTTTACTGATGGTATTGCGATGTAAACCAGTGATCATCGCCAATTGTCGCGTACTGGGTAAACGATGAGCAGGGGGATATTGTCCAGAAGCGATCGCAAACTGAATTTGAGCAAACAATTGTTTGGAAGCGGGGACATCGCTATCTGACTGGATTTGAAAGTTCAGCATAGAATTCAGCGCACGGAAGGAGTTTTATGTGCGCCATTGTAGAGGTAAATTCAATTTTTTTCCCTAAATAGTTAAAAATATATATTTGAATATATCTTCAAAAGTAAACGAGTTATGGTCGTAGCTTAGAGCCTAAAGCTTAAAGCCTATAGCTTTTAAAAGTAAATAGTCCATTTCCCGAAGGACTCAGTATGACTATAGTTGGGGGGAATCCAATGCCACTCATCAGGCAAGATCTCTTTCGTCACCAATACTGAAGGAGATTGAACCAGATTAGTTAATTTTTCTACGGCAGCAGGTTCCCGCAGATCGAGCCAAAATTGTTTCCAGTCATCGTTGGTTTGAAATTGGGTTTCTCGTTCAACCCCGCCGTTGTTGAGGGTGATTAGATCGCGATCGAGATTAAAAGCTAAAGATGGTAGCAGTCGGTTGTAGACCAAAATAGGTTCATCTGCCAATCCTTGAGCCTGGATAAATTTAGCCAGGGGACGAGTTCCACCAAAGGATAGCTCATTAGCACCAATTAAATATCCACCATAGATAAAAAATGTTAGCAGGGAACACATGGCGATCGCTCCTAGTCGTAATCGCTGATCTACTTTAACTAGCCGATAGGTTAGTAGAGGTACAGCAAAGACCAATAAAGCAGCTAGGAGCATTTGCCAAGTTACGATTAATGTTGTGCCTGATACCTTGACAAAAAACGGCCCCACCAGAGCGATCGCCCCTAGTAGCCAATAAAACCCGATAAATATCCTCATCAACCATTTAAGCTCAGAATCATCTAGTTTGATAATTACCCCCGCCACCAGGATCGCCAACCCTGGATAGATCGGCAGCAAATACATCATCAACTTGGAGCTAGTTAAGCTAAACACCATAAACGGTAGTAGCAGCCAGTACAGTGATTGTAGGATCTCCAGATTTGGTTTTCGTCTTTCCCCTGAAGCAAAGAAGCTAGCAACATAAGTGGGCAACCACGGTAAGGTGGTAGTGCCAAAAATAAGCGGGTAAAACCATCCTGGTTGGGTGCGCTCAAAGGTATCTGCATCTAATACCCTACTTGCCAATTGTCGTCCCAGAAAATAGTCAGCAAGCAGGGGCATCTTGTGGGCGACTACGAAATACCAAGACAACCCCAAGGTTACACCCAAGCCCAAGGAAAGGACAAAATGTTTAAGGGGCATTCGGTAGTTGACTCCCTGGGCAAAAATCAGATAACACCAGTAGCCAAAAGGTACCACAAAAATAGCGGGTCCTTTCGTCAAAAAGCCGATACCAACTAACACAGCAGTTCCATAAATAGCCCAGTTCTGCCGTTGGCAATAATAAACCGTCATGCCATAGATCACTCCTAGCACCAAGGTAGTTAGAAAACTATCGGTGGTTAAATTGCGTGTGGATACTAAGCTTAAGGGGAAAGAGAAATAGATTGCCACAGCTAAAATTGACCGAACCTTGACCCCAAATAATTGCTGACTAATCAGATAAATTAATACTCCCTGCAAAATCAGGGAAAGCTGCAACACAAATCTCGCCCCAAAAGCGCTCACCTGAAATAGCCCCAAGCCTAAGTCTGTCAGCCAAAATGTGATCGGTGGCTTGTGAAAGTGCCAAATATTGAGTAGAGTCGGTTGCAACAGATTTCCCGAACGAAACATTTCACGGCTAATTTCCGCATAACGAGCCTCACTGGCTTCGAGAACCCCCCAGCTATTGAGATTAAACAGTAATGCCATTAAGGCGATCGCCAGGATCAAATACAAATATCGCTCTTGTTTCATGAAGATTGGGTATTAAAGCAAGCTCATGAAATTTAAGAGATGATTGTCAAGATCTTGGCAAGATTACCTCACATGTTCTAGGGCTTAATGTTTGCCTCAAACAAATTTTTTTTATCAAAAAAGCTTTAAGCTCTAAGTCTTTTAATTAACTACGGTCACGTTTTGTGTGTGAAGCTTATAGCTTATGGCTTATAGCTGGAGCAAAGCGACTTTATGAAAACAGTTATGGAAACGAGTAGACTCTATTTTCTGATAGTTAATTATCACTCCAGTGCCTTGATTGAGCGACTACTTAATTCCTTGGGGAGCAATTCTCCAGGGAAATATCAGATAATTATTGTTAATAATTCCCCCGATGATCAAGAAATTGCTCAACTTAGAACTGAAAATATCAAAATCATTGAAGCCAAAGAAAATCTGGGCTTTGGTCAGGCTTGTAACCTGGGTTTACATTGGATTTACAGTCAAAACAGTCGAGCCATTGTCTGGTTGATTAATCCTGATGCCTATTTTGAGGCAGCGCTGCTGAATACTGAAGATACTGAGAAATCTCAGGCTAGCTTGGCGATCGCTTTTTTTGCACAGCATTCTCAAATATCTATTCTCGGCACGGTGGTCTATAACTCCACAGGCGAAATTACCACAGTGGGAGGAACATTTACCCCTGGTACTGCTGCTTTAGCCATCCTGGATTCATTACCTCAAGACTTGCAAGCTGACTATTTTAAGACCGATTGGGTAAGTGGCTGTAGTTTACTCCTCAACTTGGCTAACTTTGCCCAATGTCCTCGCTTTGATCCGCGCTTTTTTCTGTATTACGAAGATCTCGATTTTTGTCTTCGCTATGGGCAGCAAGGATATCAAATCGCCGTAACTCCCTGGCTCAAGGTTTTTCACGATACTTCTACCATTAGCGATCGCAATCTATTTACTAAATATCAGCACATCACTAAAAGCTACTTAATTCATATTGAAAAACATGGCAGTTTAGCTATCTTTGTTTTAACTAATCTTCGTATGTCCCTCAACACCATCAGGCTATTAATCTTCAAGCCACAGCAAGGTTTAGGTAAATTAATTGGCATCTATAGTTATTGGCAAGCAAGATTAATCAAATCATAATTAATGTTGGCTGAAAAACTCTTGCTGATAGAGATGTTTCACAATAGCTGCATCCGTTAGATTGTACTGTAATGGAGTAATCGTAATATAGCGATCGCGAATTGCTTGAACATCCGTCAAAATGTGGGGAGGCAGATTAATATCTTCTGGTTGTTCAATATCTTCGACAATCTCTCCTTCCAACCAGTAATAACTTTTGCCACGGGGATCTAATCGCTGCTCAAATTTTTCAATATAGCGTCGCAAACCCTGACGAGTGACTAATATCCCAGCTATTTCTGAAGCTGCTACAGCAGGAATATTGACACTGAGTAAAGGGGGTTTCGGATAATTATTTGCTAATTGAGATAATAATTTCACGGCAAAATTCGCAGCAGGCTGGAACTCCAAAGCCGAAAAACTGGCTAAACTAAATGCCACGCTTGGAATACCTTCTAATGCCCCTTCCATTGCCGCTGATACGGTACCTGAATACAAAACATCCGTACCCAGATTCGGTCCATGATTAATTCCTGAATAAACAAAATCAGGACGGGTTGCTAAAACCGCGCTGAGAGCAAATTTTACACAATCAGCGGGAGTCCCCGAACAAGACCAAGCAACTACAGATTGATCGAAGACAGAATCAACTTCTTTGGCGCGAATGGGCTGATGTAAGGTTAAACCATGTCCTGTTGCCGATCGCTCCCGATCTGGACAGACTACCGTTACCTGATGACCAGCTTGAGCTAGAGTATTAGCTAGAGTACGTACTCCTAAAGCAAAAATACCGTCATCATTACTAATCAAGATATTGCTCATCAATTACCCGCTCGATTGAAATTAGTTATTGCTACAAACCATAGCAAAAAATAGCTTGAAGAAATTTGCTTTAGTAGCTGAACGGATAATTGAATAGATTTTTTCTCCTTATAAATCTTGAATGACAATATGGCGATCGCGGTCAAAATAAATCAAATCCTGCTCCTGGAAGCTGCCGATGATTCGAGTAATCGTCACTCTGGTGGTGTGAATCGCTTCTGCTAGATGCTGATGAGTAAATCTAACTGGTAAACGGACACCATGGTCAACAGATTGTCCTATATCCTGTTTGAGCAGCGATAATAAATCTTTTAAGCGATCTTCAACTCTACTTCTGGCGATAATTGTCAATAATTGTTGAGACTTGATTAGGCGATCGCTAAACTGAGTTACAAACTGCCTCCCCAATAAGGGATACCTGGCAATATCATGGGCAGAATAGCACTTGGCATAAACATCTCCTAGGGCAACAGCCCGATCAACCAGGGAAGTGTCTACAACATTCCCAAAAACTCCATTTGCCGTTACCCAGCCTGAGATTACTTCCCGCCCATCTTGCTGAACCCGACTCAACTGTACGACACCACGGTAGACTTGCCAAATTTCTGAATTTAACAGTGAAATTTCATCTCCTCTGCGATATTGCTGTAAAAGCAATTCTTTTTCTCTCTTTTCTAAGCTGGAACTAGTTGTCTGACTTAATAACATAATGTTGGTGAGTTTTACTTTACTAACCATATTAACGTTTAGTTTAGATGGTTAAAGTAAACAGAAAGAAAGGGAAGGGTTAAGCTTAGAATATGTTTTTGGGTTTAATACAGGCGAATTGGGCTATTTTAGCCTCTTACGAAGTTTGCTCAACGGGGGGAACCCCCGCAACGCAACTTCGCGCTAGTTCTTAGCCCTGCGCCATAGCATTCCTCTTTGCTTTAGAGCCAGTAAAAACTGCATCCAAGCGATCGCGGGAGCATGATAGAACGTAAAAATATCGCCGTAGGCTAGTTGAGCATTTTGATGATGCTGTCCTAAAGGATACCGCTTCGCATATAGGTGTCTTTCTGGAGTAGTGATCAACAGTAGTCGGCAAAAAAAGGCGATCGCTTTAGGAGTATGCCAGTTGATAGTTAAATTGCACTTATTCCTGTTTCTTTAGTTCTAATTCTGATTGTTTCATGGACATCTGAGACTAAAATCTTACCGTCGCCAATTTCTCCTGTGCGAGCCGAGAGAGATATCTGCTGCACCACTAAATCTGCCATTTCGTCTTCAATAATGACTTCCAATCTGATTTTAGTTGTAAAGTCAACCCTATATTCCGTACCTCGATAACGAGTCGTCATTCCTTTCTTGTGTCCAAAGGCTTTAACTTCTGAGATCGACATCCCGATCACTCCCGCTGAGATTAAGCTCGATTTGACATCATCTAGTTTATGAGAATGAATAATCGCTTCGATTTTCTTCAATTTATACCTCCAGAATTTATAGATCGAATATCAATATATAGTATTTTGAGACGATGATTAATCTATAGACTTCTAGCACGAATAATAATCAATGGGAACAGAAATAGAACGCAAATATCTAGTTAAAAAATCAGTATGGCGATCGCACAAAAAACTCCTCGAAAGTCAGTCTCCAGACATCGGTGCAAGATATTGTCAAGGATATATACCTACCAGTAATGGTACAACAGTAAGACTACGCATTATTGGAGAACAAGGTTATCTCACCATCAAAAGCAAAGCTGTCGGACATACTCGCGCGGAATTTGAGTATCCGATTCCTGTAGATGATGCCCAAGAAATGTTGGATAATCTTTGTGTTAAACCATTAATTGAAAAAATTAGATACAAAATTAAAGTAGATAACTTAATCTGGGAAGTTGATGAATTTTTGGGAGAAAATGAAGGCTTAATTATTGCCGAAGTAGAATTGGAAAAAGAAACTCAATCTTTTGAGCTTCCGAACTGGATTGAGCGAGAAGTTAACGAACAAAAATACTTTAATTCTTATTTAGTCAAACACCCTTATAGTCAATGGGGAGAATCTAATAGCTAGGGACTAGCAACTAAGTACCTAAAAAAATTAATTAAACACTTGACTTGTTCTTTTCCCTTTCGCCAAACATCGGGGGATCTGGGAACTAGAATGCCCTCTGCTTTTGACCTTGCCTTTGCGTCGGGGAATCAACAGTAACACCCTCGACAGGATTAGCTACTCCTAGCGCGATCGCTAAACTTAATGTAGTAGGAGTGGTGTCAGCAGAAAACTCACCATAAAAAGAGGGTGTAAATGCGCCTACTAATGAGGAGCATAATGTAGCTGAGATAAAAATTCAATATAGAAGAGGATAACCTCAGAACTAAAATAGACGACCAGAAAGGAAGTGAAATCAGTAATTACTGTGGAGAATGAAAAAAGCAGTTAAAGTAACTGCTTAAAAATACTGAATTTGTCAGTAAAGTCATTCAAGGTTTGAGATGTGTCCAATTAAGCCCTAAAGGATAAGCTTCCCTAAAGGACTCCTAAAGGACTCCTAAAGGACGACACGCAGTTATACGGCGCGTTTTATGTGGGAGTCCTAAAGGATACCGCTTCGCGACGCGCAGCCAGTCCTTTAGGGCATATAGCTTCGCCTCGCGCATCACAGACTGAAGTTAGAGAGCGATCGCAAACACGAATTTGTAGACGCTCAGGGAGAGGTTCATCACGGTCAGTTTTAAAGTGGAACAACGTTGACTGCACAAGGACCTTTCTTGCCTTGTCCGACTTCGTATTCCACTTTCTGTCCCTCATTGAGAGAAGTATCGCGATCTCCTTGAATTTCCGAAGCATGAACAAAAAGATCTTTGCCTCCGTCATCTTGAAGTATAAAACCAAAGCCTTTTTCGTCATTAAAGAACTTTACTGTACCCGTACTCATGTAGTTTTCTCCTTGGTAAATAGATAATCCAGTAGCTTGAAGTGTACCGCAAAAATAACTAACAGGTTTTTTTATTGCACCGCATTGCGAGTAACCTACGGATGACAATATCAGAGAACGGGTATGGAGAACCAACAAGAAAGGAAATCGAGAGCAATTTTTGTTTTGGAAGATGCGATCGCATCAGAAGCTTTTGTGTGCATCTAGCGATAGAGATCCTTTCTAGAATTGCTAAAGAGCGATTCTGTACATAGGTTTCCCTAAACACTTGTTTAAATTACAAATAAGACAAAACTAACCAACTTAGTCTAGTCAATAGAAAACTGTAAAAGCCAGTTTGCAGCAGTGGCGCGACGGGTTTGTCTAGGGCCAAATTCTCCTAGTTTGTAACCTTTAAATCCTAGTTTTTCTTTCAGTAGCTGTTTATTTTCTGGAGGAATGGCACGAGTCAGTTTAACTGTTGGGGGACGGTTAGCGATAAAGTCTGGTGGTTCGGGGTATTTTTCGCCCCAGTCGTCCACCACTCCCTTAAGATCCCAAGTTTGATTGACTTCATCGTAGCGATAGCCCAGATGATACCAGAGTAGTTGATTAACTTCCAGATCTGTAATTTCTTCGTTGAGAATCGACCAGATTGTCTCGGTAGTTAAAGGAGGTAGGCTAGACATACATTTTTTATTAAACCAGAGATAAAACTAAACAAGGAGCGATCGCAGAAGTAAGAGCTAGCCTTGAAAATGTTCAGCATTAATACCTCTAGTCGCTAAACTTCCCTAACTTATTGTTGAGATTCAATAACAGAACTCCAATCATCATTTTTAACCGCTGCTTCTAAATTTTGCCGACGCTGTATTTCTATTTCACTTTGGTCAGTTGGTGCTGTTAACTCATCAATCAGAGTCGCATCTGCCATAGCCTTGCGTAACTTGAGTTTTTTCTCTTCGTAGGCATTTCTTTCAGCTGCTGTCATAGTTGCTTTGGCAGCTTCACCGATAGTACTCGCCCAGGTATCTCCATCTCCAGTATTACCAGCGGGTGTATAACTTAATTCAGAGATCCAGGCTGCTTTTAAGGCTTCCATCTCCTGACGTTTGGGAAACTTAAAGGTTTTGACTCGGATATAGGTGCAGACTTGAGTCCCATTTTGGGTTATGTGTCCTTTGAGCGATCGCAAAACATCCCGCGAATAACCAATATATTGATAAAGGCGATCGCCATCAAGAACAGCGTAAACTCCAGCTACTTTGATGTTTTCGGTTCGTTGCTCCCAAATAGCGATTTCGATAATCTCTGTTCCCTCAGAATCCATTATGGTGGCAGTATTTTCTGCACCGTGTTCATCGTCAGAACTATACAAAAAGCTATGTAACCCCTGATGAGCAACGGGAACATTTTGATGCTCTAAAGACTGATTCTGATTTGATTCCACAGCAGTAAGTTTAAGTGAGTACAATTATTATCCTAACGGGGTTCAATTCCACCCCACTGAGTCTAGATAACAATCGTAATCAAATTTGCTTAGGCATCACACAGGGAATCAATGATCGCCTCGATATCAGGAGTAAATCCCGATCAAATCAGTGGGAACCTCTTTGCCGAGATCTAGTTTTGAATTTTTTCAAAGTTAACAAGATAATGGAAATAGACTTCCGATCAGAAGGATGGACTATGCGATCGCCTTTAAACTCTTTAAGCATTGAAGAATATCTCAAATTCGAGCAAGATGGCGAGATTCGTCATGAATACGTAGCAGGACAAATCTATGCCATGGCAGGTGCTAGCGAGGCACATAATCTGATAGTGACTAATCTCATTGCTATCTTACGTCCTCACTTACGAGGCAGCTCTTGTCGAGCTTTTGTTTCGGATATGAAAGTTAAAATTAAGTTGCAGCAAGGGGATATATTTTATTATCCCGATCTTTTAGTCACTTGCAATCGCGATGATCGTGAAAAATACTTTAAAACCAATCCTAATTTAATTGTAGAAGTTCTCTCTGATTCCACTGAAACTACTGATAAGCGGGAGAAACGAATTAATTACCAATCTTTGGACAGTCTACAAGAATATGTTTTGGTTGCTCAAGATGAGATGCGAGTGGAAATTTATCGCCGAGATAGTAGTAATTGGGCAGTAGAAACTCTAGGTAAAAATGATCTTTTACGGCTAGATTCAGTCGGATTGACTTTGACAATGGCAGACATTTACGAAGATGTTTTAACCCCTTCTTGATTCCAGGGCTATTTCGTTTTGAACCTATTTGGTTTTGTCAATTAATCGTAGGGGCGTTGTCCATTGATCGTAGGGGCGTTGTCCATTGATCGTAGGGGCGTTTCGCGAAACACCCCTACACATGATAATCGCGTATTTACCATGTTGGGTTGGGATGATGTGCGATCGCGCATTTACTATTTTGCACCCATCTTCCCTCTGCCACCTCTGCTCAATCTCAAGTAATTAATTTAAATGCGTAGCAGCTTGTTAGTATAGTCTTTGCTAAATGTTAAATAATTGCTGAAGAGATTTTAGAACAAGATCGCGATCGCCCGTTGCTAACTTACCAATCTTTTTGATTACTAAAACATCATCCAGGGTGAATAATTTCATTCTGACAACGGAATCGGCTTTTAGTCCTGCACTTTTCAAATTTAGAATAGGAACATCTAATGCCCAAGGAGCATGGGAGGCAGTGGTAATCATTGCCATGACGCTTTTGTTAGTGGATTGATTAAACGTCGTAGCATCGGAAATAATTAAAACAGGACGTTTTCTAGTAGCTGCGCGATCAGTAAAAGGAAAAGGCACAACCACTACATCAAACTGTTTATAGGTCAAGATAGGCTTTCTCATCAGCGATCGATGACCATTCCCCCAGAGTCTGGGCCACTGATTCTAGATATTCCCAGTCCAAGGGTGATAGTTTTTTCAAAATTACTTTTTCGTTGTCTATTTCAAAGATGATGC
>JBEANW010000448.1:0-6478 GCA_041165225.1 Cyanobacteriota bacterium
ACTGCTCTAGCTGCACCACCATGACCCAGAATTACAGGAGTTGTTTTGCTCCAGTTTCGATCCAGGACTTTTAACGGCGCAACAAAACCCTCCGCATCGGTATTGGTGCCTTTCCAGCCTGATGCAGTACGCCAGACGGTATTTACCGCCCCAATATTAGCTGCATCCTCAGAGATTTCGGTCAGTAACGGAATGATCTCTTGTTTATGGGGAATAGTAATGCTAAATCCGATTAAGTTGACAGCATTAAAACCTGCCAGTACTGTGGCTAAATCTCCTGGCTTCACAGGAAAAGGAACATAGATATAATCTAAGCCCAAACTGGCGATCGCTGCATTATGCATCACAGGAGACAAAGAATGTTCCACAGGATCTCCAATAATACCCAACAGTTTGGTTTTGCCCGTAATTTGCTGCATAATACCAACCTTTGATTCTAGATAACTAATCTGATGTTACGAATCAGTTTATCTTAAAGCTGTAAGCTCTAGGCTGTAATCTCTAAGCTGGCAATATTGATTACTAATTTAGAAGGATAGTCACCCCCTGAATGAACCTCAATCGTAATCAGGGAATTATCTAGCTGACGGGATTCATGGGGGAGTTTTCCATCTCCTCCATTGACAGCATAAGCAGGAAAACAAGCGCCACTGAGACTGAGGCGTAAGCTGTTCCCTGCGGGAATACCCATGCAGGTTGGCTGTAAAGGAATCTGAATTAGGTTAGTTTGAGCAGCTAAAGCAGCTACTCGTCTATAGCCCTGGGTGAAGTTAAATACTGTACCATCTGGATTGACGGTAGACAAAACGGCGCAGAGGTCAAAACTCGGATTTTCTGTGGTGCAGTAGACTTCTAAAGTTATTGCTCCTGTCAGATGTAAATCCCCTTCAAAAGGAGCAGAGGTGTAGGTCAGAATATCTCCACGACAGTCTAAAAGCGATCGCTCAAAAGAGCCACTAGGATAGGTAGCATGTCCACCCAAGGCGGGGACTGGTCGCCAGGGATCGTGAACTAAAATATCGGTACAGTTGTCAAACTCCGTCACGATCTCACTGAGGTCGGTGGCGATTAATTCCTGGGGAGAAGGATCAACAACTTCTTCATATCTCCAGAGCATGCCACTATCTTCTCTAATACTAGCTAAACCATCACTCGCTAGATAATAGGTTATTTGTTCCTGCGGTAAACTCTCAAACTCCCGCCAGCTATTGCTACCCATTTGAAAGAGGGAAATAGTTGGTTCAGCTAATAATCCTGTATCGATACCTTTCAGCCAATGATCAAACCAGCGAATTTGGATTTCATCAATGGGGTTTTGTGCTTCTGAACCATAGTCCACTGCACCGAGTTTGCTACCCCAAGGCAGATGTCCCCAAGGCCCGATTAAAAGATGCTGAGGCTGATTACCTTGAGCAACCATTGCCTGATAGAGATTCATCGTTCCCCGTAGATAGGGATCAAACCAGCCTCCCAAATGCAGCATTGGCAGATCCACGTTGTCTAAGAGATATTTGGGCGATCGCTTTTGCCAATATTCAGCAGTAGCATCAGGGTTGTGCAACCACTGATGATAGAAAGAGTCGGGAGCTAATTCTCTCATTAATTCAGGATTGGCAGCGATCGAGCCAGTTAATGGTAGGTTACTAGCCGCAGCTTTCAGTTGTAAATAAGCGGTTTCATCTCCCTTGCGCCGTGCCGTTTCCCCCGCCAGTTGAATTGCCCAAGCCAGATTAGCCCAGAGACAAAATGCATCATTTTCGTAAGCCCAATCGCTGTGAAGATCGTAGGCTACCATAGCTGGAGCGATCGCTTTTAAAGCTTCTGGCTGCTGGGCTGCGGTATATAGTTGGGTCATACCCTGATAGGAAAAACCATACATACCGACTTTCCCCGTGCTGTAAGGCAACTGAGACACCCAGTTAATTGTATCTAAGCCATCGGCAACTTCGTGAGTAAAAAGGTCAAACTCCCCTGCTGATGTTCCTCGACCCCGTACATCCTGAATTACGACAATGTACCCTTGGGCTGCATACCAACGAGGATGAGCATAAACCACCGTCGAGGCGATTTCTCGACCATAGGGTTGACGCATCAACAGAATCGGCAGCTTTTCGTCGGTATCAGGACGATAGATATCTGCATCCAGTCTCACCTGGTCACAAGTCTGCATTGATGCGGTCTGTTTGATTATTTTAACCATGATCGGAGTTCGGAGTTCGGAGTTCGGAATTCGGAGTTAGTAGTTATTAGCTCTTGATCGACTTTGCCCCTGTTTGTTTTTCTGGCCGAAACAGATGATGGTGTTCGGGATGATAAAGACGGGAACGAGTGGTTACTGCCTCTTGTAGGGCAGGACTAATGAGATACAAAGTTGTCCTGATTAAATCTTTTTCCCTGGTCACCGCAGCCATTTTAGCCAGGGGGACGACCCAAATTTGTTCATCTTGCCAACCAACCCGATAGCAAATTGCTACGGGGGTATCTTCAGGGTAATGCTCTAATAATTGCGCCTGGGCTTTTGAACTATGGCGGGCAGCTAAATATAGACATAAACTGGCTTTGTGGGCGGCAAGAGAAGCTAATTCTTCTGCTTCAGGGACGGCAGAAGCTTTACCACCAATTCTGGTGAGGATGATCGTCTGTACCAGATCGGGAATCGTTAATTCTGTACTAAGTTTGGCAGCCGCAGCCTGAAAAGCACTAATCCCTGGAATCAATTCAAAGGGAATATCTGCCTCGGTGAATGCTTGCATCTGTTCGCCGATCGCACTATATAAAGTGAGATCTCCTGAATGTAGACGCACCACAGATTTTCCTTGTCTAACCCTTGCGATCGCTAAAGGAATTATCTGCTCTAGGGTTTTATTGCCCGTTGGCACTAGTTCGGCATCACTACGGACATCCTCTAAAATCTGTTTAGGGACTAAAGAATCGGCATAAAGAATTACATCAGCCTGAGTGAGTATTTTATATGCCTTGATGGTCAGTAATTCTGGATCTCCTGGCCCCGCGCCAATAATATAAACCGCTGGCTTGAGGACAATTTGATTTAAGTTCATTAAGTAATTAATAATAATTCGCTAAATTATGGTCGGTAGTTACTTGATTTTGGGTAATTTGACCAGGGAATAACATCAGGTAACGGTCGTCTCCACCAGTAGAGCCAGGCAAGGATCAGTAGACCCAGGGCGATCGCACTCAAACTAACTATCTGAGCCATTTTCAACGGCCCAATCATCAAGCTATCGGTACGCAACCATTCAATCCAGACTCTACCTAGACTGTAACCAATTAAATATACCCCAGCGATCGCCCCCGTCTTCAGACGATTGGCTTTGGTTAAGCCCCAAAAGAATAGCCCTAGTAACAAGGCAAATATCCCTAGATTCCACAAGGACTCATACAGAAAAGTTGGATGAAAAAATTCATAGTTCTTCAGGGTTAAGGGACGATATTGAGGAGCAATAAACAGTTTCCAAGGTAAATCTGTCGGCTTGCCGAAAGCTTCTGAATTGAAGAAATTACCCCAACGACCAATGGCTTGACCCAAAATTACGGAAGGGGCGACTAAATCTAGTAACTGCCACACTGATACCCGCTTCAGACGGGCAAAAATAATTGTGGCGATCGTCCCACCAATAATTGCCCCGTGGATTGCAATTCCCCCTTCCCACACCGCTAACATATGCCACCAGGGGCGCTGGGCGTACTCTTGCCATTGAAATAGAACGTAATAGATCCGAGCGCCGGGAATAGCGCCAATAACTAACCAAATCGCTAAATCTCCTAGTAATTCTGGATCTACCCGACGAGCCTTCGCCAGGTACTGAGATAAAGTTACCCCCACCAGTACCGCCGTAGCAATCAACAAACCGTACCAACGAAGCGCAATCGGCCCCAGCTCAAAGATAATTGGGCCAGGAGATTGAAACTGAAACGCAAAAATCATATCTGTAGAAGCGGGCAAAAGATGCAGCTTAGATTAAATATATTCTCTGGTGGTATTATCTCAGGTTTATTTAGTTTTTAGTTTTTAGTTTTTCAAGCGACAAAGATTCAGTTATTTTTCTGCTTGAGCATCCGCTAGGTCGGCGATTTCCAATAGCCGTAAATAACCTTTAAAGAAATAGGGGATAATGCCACAGGTCAAATCCAAGAGACTTTTATCCATGACTACCGCCAAATCTCTGAGGGTTCTTTTGCCATTTAAGAGGCGAGACATATTGGCGAAAATAAGGTCTGGCAACTGTTGTTGTAGATCTTGATAACGATGAAGTAGAGGAGCATGATGGGGAGAACAAGATGCTAATCCTTTACTACCCCAGGTAGACCACTCTATTTGGGATTTGAATAAAATCTGCTCTAGGTCAATTGAGATCAGGGATAAACTAAAACCCTCTTTAAGCAAATAATGGGCAGAAGTGTTTTCAATCTTGTATTTGAGAGTGCTATTATATTCTTTTTGCAATAGGTCAAAACAGACTTCACGGGCGTGATTTTCAATTAGAGCTTTAACCTGCTCCCGTTGGATTATTTTTCTTTGCAGCAAGATATGCAATAAACAGTAAGGTTGCGATCGCATTTCCGACTGATTTCTCAAGACAATTGACTCCTGGTTAACTCCAGGACAATAACGCCTAAAATTTCTCCGCCAAGAACGATTGGGATGATATCCACCCTCTGTCCACAGATACTCTCCCTGATGGAAAAACATCTCCCACTGCTGTTGGTCGTTTTGAGTTGTGATGGTCAAAACACCAGTAAATTTTTGCCCGTGGAGAGCAGGAAGCTGTTCTCCTAACTTGCTGTTTGCACTCATTGAATTGAAACCAAAGTTAGCAAAAGATTAGATTGTTTACTGTGAAATTTAACTATTGAATTAATTAACCTGTTTTAACACAGCCCATCATAAAACGGATCAAACTAACACTGTGTAGCGACTAGCAGGGAGGCTATTTTTACTTTCTCTAACGCTGGGTAAAACAAGCTCAGATAGCATTTAATTTGCTCGTTGTGATTGGGGTTAGGGATTAGAGAATTTCTAGATGTCCAGTTTGAATGATTAAGAGCTTAGAACTCAAGATAGTATTTGCCTTCATCAATTTTATAAAAAATTAGTTTGTCTGAGCCATATTCTATAAGTGTTTCCTGGGTTACGGGTTCATATTTTTTGAGAGAATCAGAATGTTCTAACTTGCCTTTAAGCCACATACCAAATATTTGCAGGCTACCTTTAGAGCGAATATTTTTATCATTAGTGCCATGTGTACTCATTGGTATGACGTAGCCGTCGTCGGTATAAGCTATAAAATCCCCTTTGGGATATTCTGCTTGTGAAATCAAATCTTTATTTGCTATCAACTCAATTTCATACCAGGGGCGAGGAGTGATTATACCTGTCTTCTTATTTAATCTACCCTTACCAAAATAAGTATTCAAATTTGACTTTGGTTTTTCTACGACTCTGGACAAAGGAAAAATAAATTTTGGCAAATTATCTTTGGATATGATTTCAGGTTGATGTCTTTTGAGTTTCTGCCATTCATTTTCAATTGTTGATAAAGCTTTCTTCTTGCTACTGGAAACAATATTGCCAGCTAGATCTATTTTTATGGCGTATTTTTGCGAATATAAATCTTTCAGAAACCGAATAATCTCTTCCCGCTGCTGAGGAATTGTGACAGGTAAAGTACACTCAATGTTGGTTTTTGTGCCACTCGTAGAAAAGTTAGAAGATCCGACATAAATACTTGATTCAGATTTTTGCTCAAAATAGTAAACTTTGCCGTGATAGCGTCTACCATTTGTAACGTATACTCCAGAATCGTTACCGTAGCTTTCAAGTTCAGAGTTAAGCTTAATCAGAGCATCATACTTTTTTTGGCTCAGACCCTCATAAAAAGCCATTCCGAGAAGCAAGCGAGGACTACCACCAGAATCAGCAATTCTAATAAATTCTGAATTGTAAGCGTTAATAATATCAAGAGATGCATAACCAGAAGCTATGGTAACGTTTGTAGCTTCTTTAAACTCTGAGTCAAGCACCGTAAGAAAATCACCACCAAAAGCAGCTAGATTGGTAAACATAATTCTGCTTTTACTCTCTCTAAATAAGGTTTGATAGCCTGAGCAAAAGGCAATATGCCGACAGGAGGGACTGAATTGCCTATTTGCCTTCTTACTTCGGTGATTGTACCCTCAAAAACAAAATCATCAGGATAGCCAAAAAGTCTTGCTCTTTCCCGATTAGTTAATGGTCTGGGTTCAGAGTAATGATAGCCCCAAGTTCCTCCGCCACCCGCGGCAATAATGGTCGTGGAAGGTTTATCGGGATCTAAACGTCGATATACATGGGAAATCATGCCTTTAACGTAATGGGGCGAATCTTTAGGAATATCTGTAAAGTTACCTCCAGCAGGAATCAGCTTGAGCTTCTCAACAGTGCTACGTTTAATGTTTTGATGTTCGTTGTTATGTG
>JBEANW010000449.1:0-4759 GCA_041165225.1 Cyanobacteriota bacterium
AGATTCAGCCTGATTTAGTGGCAGTAGAGAAATTGTTTTTTTATCGTATGAGTCACACCATCACCATCGCTCAAGCTAGGGGAGTCTTAATGTTGGTATTAGGGCAGGCAGGCTTACCTTACGTGGAATTTACCCCGCCAGAGGTCAAAAAGGCTTTAACGGGCTATGGTAACGCCCACAAGAGTGAAGTTCAAGAGGCAGTGGCGCGGGAACTGGCTTTAGACTTCATTCCTCGCCCTGATGATGCTGCTGACGCTTTGGCGATCGCATTAACTGCTTGGTTTCAACAAGGTAGGGACTAGCAACTAGCACTTTATCGAACACCACAGCCAGCTTGAGCTATTTTGCGTAACTGAAGATTTTTCGTGAGTTGCAGCACTTGCTTGAAGGCTTCGGTGGCAGCGGAAGCTTGGGGCGTTTCGCAGAAGCTAATACCTTGATACAGCCAGTTGATTGCCTGCTGTTGGTGGGTTAAATTATCTCGTTGTAAAATCTGCTCAAAAGTTTGAATTGCCTCGCTGTAATCACCCAAGCGATAAAGAGCAACCCCTGTTCCTTGTTGAGCAGCCAGATGATTCGGTTGGTAGGTTAAAGATTGATTAAAAGCAGTTAATGCCTGTTGATTCTTGTTTAGTTCCAACCAACTCTGTCCCTGTCTGCTCAAGGCGATCGCTAAATGATGGTTGGTGGCTGATGTTGGTGGTTGAGACTGGAGTAGGGCGATCGCTTCTTGACTGGCAGTTATTGCCTGCCCATGTTGGGCTAGATCGAAGAGTACTTGGTTTTGATTGAGCCAAAAAGTGGCATTCTGCGAATTAATGGCGATCGCCTGTTTCCACGCAGCAAAAGCAGCATCGTATTGACCCAAGTAATACAGGGCTTCTCCGCGGCAATTCCAAGCCAGATCAGCTTTCGGTTTTAGTTCTGTAGCTTGAGAACAAGATTGTAGTGCTTCTTGATACTGATGCAAGCCTAATAAAGCAGTGCCACGATTAGTCCACAAGATATAGGGTTGAGCAGAATTGTCTTCTAGAAGGCGATCGTAGGCAGTAATGGCTAGGGTATATTTTTTTTGTACTAGTAAATTGTTAGCTTGCTGTGTTTGCTGAATCTGCTGCACTTGAAGATATTTCACAACTAGATTCAGTCCTAATGCGATCATCCCTCCAATACCGAGGAGAAAAATTATGATGGTAAGTGACCGAGGTAATTTTACATTCACATTGAAATTTATAATGAAATTTATTATGGAATTAACTGGTTCAGAATAGCTATCTTGACTCAATCTGGTTCTAACGGCATCAGACCAATTGCCAACTAATCGCCAGAGCTGGATGGCGATCAGGGGGAGAGGCTTCAAACCCATAGTTAAACGGTACAATAGCGATAGTATTTACTTTTCATCTTAAATCGTAAGTTTTATGACTGCCACTCCCCTCAAGCGAGATAATTATACCGCCTCTGTTCCCGATCAGTTGGGACGTTTTGGCCCTTATGGTGGTAAATACGTTCCCGAAACTTTAATGCCAGCTTTGGCTGAATTGGAAACTGCCTATCATCAGTATAAAAACGACCCTGATTTTACTCAAGAACTTCAGGGACTATTAAAAGACTATGTTGGTCGAGCCAATCCCCTCTATTTTGCTGAACGTTTGAGTCAACACTACACTCGTCCTGATTTTCAGCCAGAAATTTACCTCAAGCGAGAAGATTTAAACCATACGGGAGCGCACAAAATTAACAATGCTTTAGCCCAGGCATTATTAGCAATTCGGATGGGTAAAAAGCGCATTATCGCCGAAACAGGTGCAGGTCAACACGGGGTCGCTACTGCCACCGTCTGCGCTCGTTTTGGTCTGGAATGTATTATTTACATGGGTGTGCAAGATATGGAGAGACAGAAGCTCAATGTCTTTCGGATGCGCCTACTAGGAGCAAAGGTAGAACCAGTTTCTGCTGGCACAGGAACTTTGAAAGATGCCACCTCCGAAGCAATTCGAGATTGGGTGACTAATGTGGAAAGTACTCACTATATTTTGGGTTCCGTAGCGGGTCCCCATCCTTATCCCATGATGGTGCGGGATTTTCATGCTGTGATCGGTCGCGAAACTCGCCAGCAATGTGCCGAAAAGTGGGGCGGACTACCAGATATTATGATTGCCTGTGTCGGTGGTGGCTCCAATGCAATGGGCTTGTTCTATGAGTTTATCCCAGAATCTAGCGTCAGGTTAATTGGTGTGGAAGCTGCGGGAGAAAGTGTGGCTTCGGGTAAACATGCTGCTACTCTTACTGAAGGTCGCCCAGGGGTTTTACATGGAGCCATGAGCTATCTGTTACAGGATAACCAAGGACAAATCATCGAGGCTCATTCCATCAGTGCTGGATTGGATTATCCTGGAGTTGGGCCAGAGCATAGTTACCTCAAGGATACTCAAAGAGCAGAATATTATGCTGTTACGGATACGGAAGCGATCGCTGCTTTACGCTTACTATCGGAATTGGAAGGTATTATCCCCGCCCTGGAAACTGCCCATGCTTTTGCTTATTTAGAACAACTTTGTCCGCAATTAACAGGAACTCAACGCATCGTCCTGAATTGCTCAGGCAGAGGTGATAAAGATGTCCAAACGGTGGCTAAGTATCTTGGAGATCTACTTTAAAATACCAAAGCCTGAAAAGGCTAGAAGCAAACCTAGAAAATTTTTAGTTGTTTTTTCGGTAGGCATTTAAAATACTCAAATAATACAATGAGTTTATGAGTACTTTTTGATGATCCTCCAAAAAATATATGTCTAAAGCTTCAAAGTCAGCCAGGATTTTTCTGTTTCCCCAGTGGTTGCTATCTGCTGTGTTGATTACAGTCGTAGCAGGAAAATCAATGGCAAGCAATGCTGCGGAGGTTATCCCTCATGAGCAAGTCCTCACAGTATCCAGCGAGAAATCCAGCGAGAAAAATGAGGAATTAACTGATTTAGTCCAGCAAATCTATCGTGGTGTGAATGAATATCGTGAGTCCCTTGATCTGCCACCGCTAAGTTTAAATGCTCATATAAATCAACAGGCGCAAATTCATAGTCAAAATATGGCACAGCAGATAGTAGAGTTTAGTCATCAAGGTTTTCATACCAGGGTGGATGCTTTAGCTTCCGAGGGTCAAATTGTTTATAGTCATGCAGCAGAAAACGTGGCATTTAATCAGGGATATGATCAACCTGCTCAAATCGCGATCGCTGAATGGATTGAGAGCGAAGGTCATCATAAAAATATGGTTGGCGACTTTAACCTCACGGGGATTGGAGTAGCCAAAAATAGGGCAGGAGAATATTATTTCACTCAGATATTTATTAAGGACAATTAGATTGACAACATGGTTTTAGAGAACGTTCAAGTTTTTGATGAAGACTTAGATAACGCCAGTTTAGCTCGCTATCTAGCAGGGGAAGCAGTGGCAGTCGATACCGAGACGATGGGCTTGGTTTTGGGACGCGATCGTCTATGTTTGGTACAGATCTGCGATACTCAAGGATTTGTAAGTGCCGTGCGGATTGCCAAAGGACAAACCGCAGCGCCCAATCTACAGAAGTTACTTACTTCCTGGGATGTGACCAAAGTTTTTCACTATGCTCGTTTTGATGTGGCGCAGTTTAATGTCACCTTTGGCATTGAAACCGCACCCATATTTTGTACCAAGATCGCCAGTAAACTAGCTCGGACTTACACTTCTAGTCATGGACTAAAAAATTTAATTGCTGAATTAGCTGGAGTCGATTTAGATAAAAGCTTCACTAGCTCAGATTGGGGAAACTTAGAAAGTCTTTCTCGCGAACAGTATGACTATGCAGCCAACGATGTGCGATATTTACTGGATGCCAAAGATAAGTTAACAGAAATGTTGCGGCGAGAGGGGAGAGAGCAGCTAGCGCAGCAGTGTTTTCAGGTAGTTCCTGTATTTGTCGCCTTAGATATATTGCAATATCAGAACATCTTCGAGCATCGATGAAGTATCTCCTGATATTTCTGTTAAAAAAAGTCTCGCCAATAACTACCAGGCGAGACTTTATAATTTATAGTTTCAAATTACTTAGCAGCTTGACGTTCTTTGGCTTCAGCGATCACTTCTTCTGCCACATTTTTCGGACAAGGTGAATAGAAATTGAACTCCATCGAGAACTGACCACGGCCAGAAGTCATGGTACGGAGGTCACCGATATAACCAAACATCTCGCTCAAAGGCACATCAGCTTTGATCCGCACCCCCATTGGCGTTGAGCTTTGGGATTTAATCATGCCCCGACGACGGTTTAAATCCCCAATAACATCCCCCATATGGTCGTCAGGAGTAAATACGTCCACGTTCATAATTGGCTCCAGAATTTGTGGAGCAGCTTTGGGTAGGGTTTGACGATAACCAGACTTAGCAGCAATTTCAAATGCGATCGCACTAGAATCTACAGGATGGAAAGAACCATCGGTGAGGGTGATTTTTAAATCCACACAGGGGAATCCTGCTAAAACACCTTTCTCGATGCTATTAGCAAAACCTTTTTCCACAGCGGGCCAGAATTCCCGAGGAACGTTACCACCAGTAACTTTGGACTGAAATTCAAAGCCAGAACCAGGTTCCCCAGGTTCGATCGTATAGTCAATTTTACCAAACTGACCAGAACCACCAGACTGTTTCTTGTGGGTATAGCTATCAGTGACGGCTTTAGTAATCGATTCACGATAAGCTACTTGAGGCTTACCTACTTCCACTTCT
>JBEANW010000450.1:0-6201 GCA_041165225.1 Cyanobacteriota bacterium
GATGCACTACTTTTATTTGTATCGTACCAATCGCATATTGTTCATTAAGAAATGCGATCGCATTCCCCAACCCACAATAATTCAACTTCAAACTACTCCCCACCAACTCAGCCGTAACCATCTGATTCGGTTCAACAGGAATCTTCACATCTTCAGGAAAATCAATAGTCAACTCACCGTTAAG
Organism: Cyanobacteriota bacterium; assembly: GCA_041165225.1. Taxonomy (GTDB): domain Bacteria; phylum Cyanobacteriota; class Cyanobacteriia; order Cyanobacteriales; family Xenococcaceae; genus Waterburya. The sequence continues at coordinate 185 of JBEANW010000450.1, forward strand.
AAATATGTCAGCCCCAGGGTAAGTTTGCTGTAACTCTTCCAGTTGAGCGATCGCTTGCCCAAACACCCGTAATGTTCGCGTATACCTGATGAGTGCTGGCAGGGTAAGGCACATCATCGTATTTATCAATTGGAAGTCCAAAAAAAGCAACATTTCACAATTTACAATGAACCCAGTATTTTAGCGCTACTACCATCCGAACCTTAACTCATTTGTGTATATCAAGAATTTCTCAATCAATCTCGAAATTAAACGGTAAACGGGCGTATACACCACTAGGGTCGTTAAAGGCACTTAACATTGATAATTCCTGTTTAATCTTGAGTAATTCAGCGGTAATCGGGTCGTTTTTTGCTTGAACTTCTAGGACTTTAGTGGCAAACAATTGTTGGAAAATCTGAGTATCAAAAGGATTCTTCTGGGGATATTCCTCTAGTTGCCAACTGTCTCCTAGTTCAGCTTGTTTGGCAGCAAAGGCGATCGCACTTTCTAATCCCCCCAGGCGATCGACAAGACCAATTTTGATGGCTTCTTTCCCCGACCAGACGCGGCCTCTGGCAATCTCTTGCACTTTAGCTACTGGCAGATGACGATAATCAGCGACTTTACTCAAGAATAGCCCATAGGTTTTATCTACCGACTGTTGATAAATGGCTAACTCGGCTCCAGTTTTAGGACGAACATTAGAATCAATATCGGCAAACTCTCCTGTTTTCACCACATCCCAGGTAACACCATTGTCGTTAGCAATCTGTTGAATATTGGATAACAAGCCAAACACCCCAATCGAACCTGTAATGGTATTTTCTTCAGCAAAGATCTGGTCGGCACCAGAGGCAATCCAATAGCCTCCAGAAGCTGCCACATTACCCATCGATACAATTACTGGCTTTTGCTTTTTCGTCAGCAGAATCTCTCGGAGAATGACATCAGAAGCGGTGGCGCTACCTCCAGGACTATTAACCCGCAGTACAATCGCTTTAACACTGTCATCTTCTCTCAGTTCACATAATTCTTCGGCAAAGCGATCGCTACCAATAGCTTCCACTCCGCCAATACCATCGACAATCGTACCTTCAGCATAGATTACCGCAACCTTTGACTCAGCCTTAGAAGCCGTTTCCCTGGCGGGAATCATCTGATCGGCATAAGTTCCCAAATCTACCTGTCTAAAACTTTCCTTGCCATCGGTTTCTTTGGTAAAGGTTCTTAATTTGCCCACCACCTGATCGTAATAGCCTACCTGATCAATCAAACCAGACTGTTGTGCTGCTTCGGGTTCGAGATATCCTTTGGCATCTACTAGCTGTTGCAACTTGCCCAGATCTAATTCTCGACTATCCGCGACATGATGGAGAAACTTACCCCAGAGATCTGCCAGCAAGACTTTGGTTTGTTCTTGATTAGCGGGACTAATATCAGAACGAATATAAGGTTCTACGGCGGACTTGTAATCCCCCACTCGAATTACCTGGACTCCCACACCATATTTTTCTAATGCACCCTTGAAAAACATCTGCTTAGAACTCAAACCATTCAGTTCCATCGTCCCCATCGGGTTCAGCATCACTTCATCGGCTAAAGAAGCCAGATAATACTCTTGCTCACTTAAAGTCATGTCATAGGCAATAATTTTCTTGCCTGCTGCTTGGAACTTAGCCAAAGCAGTTCTCACTTCTTCCATAGTGGCATAGCCATTGGGTAGCCCGTTTTCTCTGCCATCAAGGAGCATGGCGACAATGCGATCGTCTTTCGTTGCTTCATTAATGGACTGTAAAACCCTGCTCAAGGCAATAGTCTCTTGTTTTTCCCCTGAAAATGCTTGAGCAAAATTTACCGCAGGTTTAGAGTCTTGGACTTGAGTAGACAAATCAAAAACTAAAACTGATTGATCCTCAATTCCCTTAGTCTGTTTATCGTCGGCGACAGCAGTGAGCAAAATCAACAATAGACCGCCAACACCCAAGCCGAGGAAGAGACACAAGCCAATTACACTACCGATGGTGCTTGCAAAAGTCTGTTTTAAAAATTGACGCATTGTGGTGATTTAAGTGGGTGGGTGTAATTAAATAGGGGTTAGGTTTTAGGGGTTAGGTTTTAGGGGATGGGGTGTAGGGATTTGGGGGCTTAGGGATTTAGGGCAGAGTAAACTAGTTAATCAATAGGGTAGTCTATTCAATTAAAAACTGCTGCAAGACTGCCATCAAAAATTCATTGGTTCGTCACACGAAAGCCATAGACAACCTATATTGTTATATGTTGTCAGCTCTACACATGATTTCACTCATAAGCTCCTTCAGGCTTTTTAGAGCTGACTTTACTATACTATTTTTGTCTATTGAGATTGTTGCTGGAGCTGAAGGCTAATAGCTAGGGCTAGCGATCGCTTAAAGCCATCCGAGCCTGTTCACGGTCGTCAAAATGGATTTTCTCCGTGCCTAAGATTTGATAGTCTTCATGTCCTTTCCCTGCAATTAAGACTCCATCTCCTGGTTGAGCATTTTTAATCGCCGTGGCGATCGCCGTAGCACGATCGCCGATAACTAGAGGTGTCACGGTATCAGGAATTCCTGCCACCACATCTTTCAGGATCTGTTCGGGGTTTTCGGTACGAGGGTTATCAGAAGTTACCACCGCAATGTCCGCTAATTGAGCAGCAATTTTACCCATTAAGGGGCGTTTGGTGCGATCGCGATCGCCACCACAGCCAAAGACACAGATCATTTTCCCTGTAATAAAGGGACGTGCCGCCTTCAGTAAATTCTCTAAACTATCGGGGGTATGGGCATAATCGACAATCACGTTAATATCCTGATCGGAACTTGACTGCACCCGTTCCATTCTCCCTGGTACTCCTGCAAAGTTCGGTAAAGAATCCACAATTAGCTGTAGATCTAGCCCTAAATGCAATGCTGCCCCTACTGCTGCGAGTAAGTTGGCTAAATTGAATTGACCAACCAAAGGCGAATTAAAAGCCACTTCTCCTCGAGGAGTATGCAATATCCCTTTAACTCCTGTCGGTTGATAGTCTAAATTACTAGTATATAGATCGGCAGCTTGATCATTGACACTATAAGTCCAAACCCGATCAGCATCAAATTGAGCAATTAGACGTTTGCCATAAGCATCATCCAGATTGACGATCGCTCTACCTTGAAGATATTCAGGACTAAATAACAAAGACTTTGCCTGGAAATAGTCTTCCATATCTTTGTGATAGTCCAAATGATCTTGAGTTAGGTTCGTAAATACCCCCACCTCAAAGCCACAACCTTTTACTCTACCTTGGTCTAGGGCATGGGAACTCACTTCCATCACCGCATACTTATTCCCCGCCTTGACTGCTGCTGCCAATTGGGACTGTAACTCCACCGCAAAAGGAGTAGTGTGACTAGCCGTGAGACTATACCCCTGCCAACGAGTGTAAAGAGTCCCCAACATAGCGGTGGGCTGTTGTGCCTGAAGCAGGAAATATTCAATTAGATGACTAGTGGTGGTTTTACCGTTTGTCCCCGTAACTCCCACCATACCTAACTTACGGCTGGGATAATCATGGAAAGCAGAGGCGATCGCACTACAGGTAGCAATCATATCTTCGGTTTGAATTACACAAGCATCCTTAGCAGGAGGCTGTTTTTGAGCTGCTGTGGGGGTAATGATCGCAGCGATCGCCCCTTGACTAATGGCACTACCCCAGAATTCCCCGCCATCTACTCTCGTACCAGGCATCCCGATGAAGAGATCCCCCCCTTGACAGATATGGGAGTTGGTACAGACTCGATTTACTTCTAGATCCAAAGCATCATGTTCTGGTGGCTGGAGATTGGCTTTAGCTAATAATTCGCGCAGCTTCATCATGTTTATGTTGTGTAGGTGCTTAAGGCTAATATAATTTTGCCTAATTTTGCCCACCTTTGTAGCCTATGTCTGGGAATTTTGCCGTAACATTTGCTCTAATTTAGCCACTGTGGCACGAGGGGATATACGAGGTAAGGGTTTCTCGACCTCGGCTAATTTTTGACACAGTACAGGAATTTCATACTGATAGATAGCAAACCAATCTTCACGGGTAGTTATGTCGCGGATTTCTAATTCCAACTCAATTTGACTAACTTGCTCTAGTTTTGACTGCAATCCTTCGCAGAGATGACAGCCAGGCTTGCTATACAGAATTAATTGCATCACTAATTTCCAACTGGGATAATCTGAAGATATCAGCTTTTGGCGTTGCTGATTGAATGCGTGAAATTGTTAGTAATATCCCTCCGTGTTATCAATTATCAATTGTTGAATATTGAATGTTGAATGTAGGTAGGTAGGTATAGTCATTCCAATTAGCTTCGGTATTTTCAGATGTTCCACTAAAGCAAGTTACTTGTAGGGGCGAATGGCGACGCGAAGCTAATCCTTTAGGACATTCGCCCCTACGGAATCATGTGGTTTTTATTTGGAATGACTATAGGTATAGGTATTGCTGGTGTGACCTTCGTAGGTATATAAGCATTGCTCCGTTTCAACCTCCCAAAGCTTTACTCGGTAATCATCACTAATACTGGCAAGATACTGCCCATTGGGGCTAAAGGCAATGCTGACAATGCCCCCAAAAGTTTCAGCCAAAATAGTTTGATTAATCTGAGCATTCGTATAATCGGTATCAGGTAAGACTGTATTCAGTGGGTAAGCCTGATGAATAGCCAGACTCGAAAAATCAAATCCTTTGAGATCTGTTTTTAAGTAACAGAATAAATTGAGCAGGTTCTCCCCTTCATAGCCTGTTTGAGTTGGAGTTGATCCTTGCAATCCATCCAGAAGATTACAAAGGTGCTGTTCCAGTTGGGATTTGCTGCCAAAATGAGCTAGAAGCCTCTCTGTTAGGGGATATAGAATCAGTTGTATCTGAGCGCCCCGCAGGCATTTTGGGGTCTGGGTTTCAAGTAGGGTATGAGTCCTAAAAAGATTTAGTTTACCTTCAATAATTTCTCGTTCAATGCTTTGAATGAAGTGTTCTGTGACATACTCCATAATCACGGGTTGTTGACTTAAGCCTGTTTCGGTAATTTCAATTAGCGATCGCTCCTGTAGTGCTTCCAGGATTTCTAATAACCTCTGTAACGGCAGTTTGGGTAATATTTTTCCTTGCAAGTTGGCTGGTGTTATTCCTTCGCGATTAATAGCAAACCAATACATTACCTGTTGTTGTAGAGTTGATAAACGCTGAAACTGTTCCTCTAGCAAGTCCCAGAGATTGCTAAAAACAGTACTGCCCTGGGCTAAGAATGCCTGAATATCTCCCCCAGCAAGGGTCTGGACGGTGGTGGCAGCAATTTTGAGGGCAAGGGGATTACCACCAAAGTAATTCACTAAGGCTTGATACTGAGTTCTTGTAGCGACCAAACCTTTATCAATTAAAATTTGCTGGGCATCTGTGGCGGAGAGTCCTTGAAGTTGCAGAGATCTCACGGGTAGTTCTGTACCTTCCCGTAGGGCGATTCCTCTGGGCTTTTCCCGCCCAGTCAGGATCAGACAACTTTGGTGGGGTTCATCGCAGATAAATTCAAATAACTGACCGTAATCTTCATAACCCGCTTGATATTGCCCACTGCGATCGCACATTGCCTTACTTTCAGCAAGATCGCCTCTCTGTAAAATTGACTCAACATTATCAAGAAGGAGCAAACAACGCTTCTGTCGCAACTGCTCCATTAGGGTAGCGATCGCCACTTCACCTATCTCAATGTTTGTCAGTTTGGGAACGATATCTTCGAGCAATTCTTTGAGGAGAGGAGCTTCTCGTAAACTTCGCCAGATCAGGCACTCAAAACGATCTTGAACTGTTTGAGCCAGTTTAATTGAGAGGGTGGTTTTGCCAACGCCACCAAGACCAAAAATGCCGATAAACCGACAGCGATTCTTGATCGTCCAGGCTTCTAGAGTTTGTAATTCGGTTTGGCGATCGTAAAAACGAGCAACATCGATCGCTTCTCCCCAATCCTGCATCTTGTTATAGACTGGAACTT
>JBEANW010000451.1:0-6349 GCA_041165225.1 Cyanobacteriota bacterium
GAAAAAATTGGCGCGATCGGTAATCGTGGGGAAGTGAGCTAAATACCAATCAATACCCCGCTCAAAATTCTGCCAATAGAAATCAAGTTCTTTTTTGTGGGACAGCAACACCTGGGGATGACGGCTCAGATAGTAGTAGATGGAAGAAGTACCGCTTTTAGATGCCCCTGCAATAATAAAGTCGGGCCCAGATTTTTTTTGAGTTGGCCAGTCTAACTGGGTCAGATCGGGATGGGTTTGAATTGCCTGTTGATAACTTCCAGTACGGTAACAGTCGATCGCTTCGGAGACTCGATCCTGTTGAGTCAGGATATCACCTAAATTGCCCCAGGCGATGGTGATCTCAGGATGTTCTGTAACGATCTGGCGGTAAACTTTAATTAACTCAGGAAATTGTGACTGGGCAACGGGAGTATATTGCAGATCGATATAGGTATTCTTGAAGTAGGGATCGATTTGAATTGCCTTGAGATAGGCAGCGATCGCCTCTGGGAAGAAACCTTTGGCTCGCAAGAGTTTCGCAAGCTGATAATATAATTCAACCGTAACTTCGGGATATGTGGCTAAGGTCTGTTGATAACCAGCAAACGCTAACTGTTGTAGAGGATCTCCCTTGGTTAGCTGATTAATTGCCCGACGAAAGCAAGCTATCGCTAAATCAAATTGCTCTAAGTGGGGATAGACCTCTCCCATCTGAATCAAAGCAGGGGTAAATTCAGGCTCAATTGAGATGACTTGGCGATAGGCTGACATTGCCTGTGGCCATTGCTGTTGATTTTGCCAGAGCTTTCCTAGTTGATAGTGGGGGAGAGTATAGCTTGGCTCTTTGGCGATCGCCTGTTGCCAACAGTTTTCCGCTGCTGGATACTCTTGTAGCTCAAAATGGGTCAAACCCCAGTAATAATAAATTTCCGCCGTTGGCTCTAGCGCTGCTGCTTGCTCGAAGTGCGATCGCCCTTGGTCGTATTCCTGTAGCTCATAGTTGGCGATACCCCAATGAAAATAGACCTTAGCACTGGACTCTATGGCTGCTGCTTGGCGATAATTATTACTGGCGCGCAACCATTTCTTTTGGGTGGCTAAGGCGGATGCGAGAGTAAAAAGATAGTTAGAATTTTGGGGATTCTGCTTGACTCCCTGACGATAGACTTCGAGCGCTCGTTCATCTTCACCCTGTTGCAACAACAGATCTGCCCAAGCCTGATACACAGACTCAAAATCAGGTTGCAGAGTAATTGCCTGACGATAATGTTTAATTGCTAGTTGCCATTGTTGCTGTTGAGCATACAAATCTCCCAAATCGGCATAGACTTCAGCAGATTGGGGACTAGTTGCCATTTGCTCAAGATATTGAGCGATCGCCTGTTCAAGGGCAATGGGGTCTAATGCTAATTTGGACAAAGAACGTTTCACTCCTTACCTATTTTTATCTACTAGCTAATTTCAGGGTATTTAAAGTTTCCGAATAATTAATTGGAAAGTATCAAGGGATAAATAAACTGCTTGCCACTGATCTTTAACCGAAGCCAAAAAGCGATCGATCCCGACTTTGGGATCTTGCTGGGAATCTTGGGGGTTACGCCAACCATAGTTATTGAAGACGATAAATCCCTGGGATTTTAACAGTTGCCATGCTAATTGAGTATTGGTTTCGCTTTGTTGGGTTAATTTACATCGATCCTGAAGATTAATTAAGTCGAAACTATCAGGAATACATTCCTGCATTTTTTGGGGAGTCTTGCCTTCGACAAAGGTTACTCTAGACTCTGCACCAGTTTTAATGATGTTCTGTTTGAATTTGCTATCAAACTGGCTATCAATACAGGTCAGATGACTTGATGGGTGGGTTAATAATTGATCTAGTAGCCAGCAACTAGACATGCCCTGATAACAACCAACTTCCAAAGCATTCACGGGTTGATCTTTAAGAGATTGAAGCTGCTTTGACCAGAGGGCAATGCGATGACTAAAAGTATCGAGGGAGAAAAAATAGTCGCGGGGAACACATTGATCCCAACCACGATGTTGACAAGCTTTTTGAAAGTTCGCTGCGGCTTCTGGCAGTCTCCCTTTTTCTCGCAAGGCATTGCCCAGATGATTATATACCCAGGGATATTCTTCCACCAGGTTGATAATGGCATAGCAGGTGGAGATAGCTTCATCCCATTTTTGGGTCAACAAAAAAGTTTTAACCAAGTCACGATATGCCCAGGGGAATTCAGGATCGTGTTTAATTGCCAGACGAAAACAGGCGATCGCCGAATCAAATTGCCGTTGCTGAAGGTAAATAGTACCTAACTTATATTGTCCTCTGGCGGAGGTTGGTTCATCCTCTAACATCTTTTGGTAGAGAGTCTGAGCCTGCTCTAGTTTGCCCTGTCGTTGATAAATTTCTCCCAGACTAAATAAGGCGGGGACTGCCCCCTCACTTCCCTTGGCAGCCTGTTCATAACAGGCGATCGCCTCGGAAATTTTGCCCCGTTGTTCTAAGGCGATCCCTAGCTTATAGTATCCTTGCTGGTTAACTAGTTCAGGATTGATTTTGGTAGCTTGATACCAACATTCCATCTCCGCCGCAGGACGATGAAGTTGACCATTGATCTGAGCCAAAGCAAAATAGATGCGAGCAGAATTGGGTAGATACTCCAAGGCATTTTCAAAGGAGCTTAAGGCTGCGGTTAAATTGTTTTCCAACAGATGCAATTCCCCTAGTTGAGAATAGACTTCTGGCAAATTAATCGTCCGATTTAATGCCAAAGAATGCCAGACAATAGCTCGGTCGAATTCTGCCCTGCCTTGAAGTAAATTACCTAAATTACCAAAAGCAGCCTGCCACTGTTCAGGATTATCGGTGTCAGTTGTAATTGTCTGTTCGCACTGGGTAATAGCCTGAGCTAAATAGCTGGAGTCCACAAATTTAATTGATGAAGTTGAATAAATAATTGAGCTAAAAGCGGTGCATCGCGGTCTTGTTGGTTTCCAAAGGCGGCTTTTTTGTGTGAATATTCATACAAAAAACACGCCGTGCAAAGAGCGAATGCACCAAGAAGCCAAAAGCTGGGGCGAAGCCCCTTACTGTTGCTGACAATGCTGTAAAACTAATTTGAGAGCATCAATACTAACTAAGATATCTTCAGTTAGAGCATTTTGGTACATTAAATTACGTAGTGAAGGGCAGCTAAAATTTTTGCCCACGATGTAATAGTGCTGTAGATATAGCTGCTGGCTAATCATCCAGTAATCAGTTCTGATGTAGTTAGGGGAAAAAAGCTCTACCACTTTAGTATTAGGAGAGCAAAAAACAAGGTTAGTTAGCCCCGAACCGTGGGGGGAAACAATCACCTGGGCATGAGCAAAGGTTGCCACCTGCTCGACAAAAGACATTTCTTCTAGAAACACCGTCACAAAACCTGATGCCGTGAGTAATTGACTAACTTCCGCCTCGTTAACCAATTGTCTATTTTTAGCTTTAGCTCGACTGACATAGATGTGAGCAGGGTGAGGCTGACTATTTTGAGTTACATCAATTTGAGGTAAAAAGGTTTGTCGGAGAAACTTAATCGTTCCTTCGGGAACCCAGTCCAGGTAACCAGGGAAAGATGGCACAATTAGTTCAGTGGCTTGGATATGACTACGGCGATCGCTTTCAATAATTTTATCTTGAGTAATTCCCAACAGATTCAACGTTTCTTGCTGATAAGGTTTGCTGAGACTATTGACGATAAACCAATCGATCTCTTTGAATTTGATCTCGCTGCGTCGGAGTAATTCTAATCGTGGCAGTACATCGAACATCCAATGATAGTAAACATGACCTGCCAAGCCTGATAACAAAGCCACTTTGCCCGTAATTGTTTCCACGGGAGCAATACTTTCTTGCTCAAAAATACTGTGTTCGGCTCGTTCTTGAGTAGGACATCCAGGCAAAAACCAGGGATAATCTCGCGATAAATCTCCCAGCAAATAGTTATCGGGAGTAATGACTGCCATAGCATGACAAATCACCCAAGAATTCTTCTGGGGTGCTACCCAGGCTCTACCATCGGGAATTTTGACCACAAAAGGTAATCCCGCCTCAATTTTGGGGGCTTGGTCAAGGGAACAGCGATAAGCATTTTGCCCGATCTGGACTGGCTTGAAATGTTCAATTAGCTTGGTCATACACTTGTTACAGTTGACCCCGCCACAGTCTGGATATAATGTATTTCCAGGATTAATTTGAATGACTTCAGGTTGTCTGATGGTTTTGGTTTTTTTCTGGCTGACTGGTTCTTGGGACCACAAGATTTGGGTATAGTCAAAGTCTTTTAAGTTACAGTCTCGCGCCCAGTCTTGAGTGTGATGATAAATTTTAGTCGGCAAGGACTGAATGTTGTCTGCTGTGGGAAATAATTTGGGTAATGGTTTCCAGTCAGACTCTGGAGGATCTCGGTTTAAGACTTGTTCGTAGTAGTCGATCGCCTGTTCCGCTTGCTGGGTTTTTTCTAAGACTTTTCCCAGTTGAAAACAAATCTGAGGCTGATCTGGCTCTAAGACTAAACCCTGATGATAAACCATCACCGCAGCATCTAAGCGCTGCTGTCGAGCTAGGCAATTGCCCAACTTAAGATATAGTTCCCGATCTTCTGGTTGAACCTGTAGCGCCCGCTGATAATAAATTTGCGCCTGTTTAATGCCCCCAAACTCAAACATCACATCCCCCATGTAACCATAGGTTCGTCCGAGATGATGATAGGCTTCCTCTGATTGTCCTAGTTTTAAGGCTTGAAGTAAGCGAGCGCAGGCTAATTTGGCTATTTCCAACAGATCTTCAGGGCTGCTGCTGAGTTTTCCTTGATAATAAGCATCCACAAAACTTGGTTCTAGCTCAATTATTTTTTGCCAAGATTCTAGAGTCTGGGCAAGATTGCCCATTCTGTGTTGTAATTCAGCATAATTGCTGTGGGCTAAAACATTGGTTGGATCTAGTTGAACCACCTGAGCAAAACATCGTGCAGCTTGAACATAGTCCCCCTGCTGTTGCCAGAGGCGACCTAAATTCTGATGTGCCAGAGCCATTTTTGGCTCTAAAATAATCGCTGTTTCAAAACTGGTTAGAGCGAGTTCTGGCTGGGAATTCAACCAGTACACCTGCCCAATATTATTATGTAGGGTAGTGGAAGTGGGGTCTAGAGCAATGCCTTTTCTGAAGATCGCGATCGCCTGGGCATATTCTTGTTGGCGGGAGTAGGTACTCCCCAAATTGCTATAGGCTCGCACTAAATCAGGTTCTATGGCGATGACCTGTTGATAGGCAGCGATCGCTGCATCTAGCTCGCCTTTTTGATCGTAGAGTACTCCTAGGTTGAAGTGGGCAGCTTCATAATCAGGTTTAAGCTGAATTGTCTGATGGTAGCCAGCGATCGCCTCTTGCCAACTCCCAATTTGATGTAGCACCACCGCCAAGTTATACTGCAATTCTGCCCAATTAGGTTGCAGTTTTAAGGCCTGTTGGTAATGCCAGATTGCCTGGTTCGGATCTTGTTGCTTACTATGAAGCAAACCTAATTCTGCATAAATTTCTGCTTGGTTAATTCCCGTTCCGAGAGCTTTGCGATAAGCACTGATTCCTAGGGCAAATTTACCTTGTTGAGCATATGCTCTCGCAAGATAGGGATAGAAATCAACCCCATTGGGATCGTTGGCAATCTCCTGTTGACAGATATCAACAACCTGCTCCCATTCCCCTCGCCCTAAGTGAGATTTAATCTTTTTGAATGAGGATTCGCCTCTTATCATTGACGGTAATGGGAATGACCCTGACTCAAATTACAAAATAGCTAGAATAACTCGAATAATTCCAAAATAAAACTCGACGAACCGAAATGACTACTATATTTGCCTATATTTGCTAATATAACGCTTGTGAATACAACTTTTTTTAGCCGAATATCTCAATATACTATTAGACCCACAACTTTTCGTCATGGGTCTACATTCTTGTCTTAAGTTTTAGGGATTATTCAGAACATCGAGATTAGCTTAGTGCTTAATTACATAATCTCCCAATTATCAGTGTCTTCTATGTTCTTTATCTCAATATTTGTTAAACCTTTCCCAATATCAAGAGTTTCTTGACCATCGAGAGACACCATTCCTGTCGTCGCATCGTAGGTCATAACCATGTCGCCTACTCCGACGACGCTGATCCTGTCAGTACCTTCCCCTTGAAAATCTGTAATGCGATCCATTGTACCTGATGCTAATTCTTGGGCGACAAAGGCAAAAAGATCGTTGCCAGCACCACCAGTCATCATGTCCTCACCAGGGCCACCTCTCAGGGTATCATTGCCAAGACCCCCTTCCAGAG
>JBEANW010000452.1:0-5303 GCA_041165225.1 Cyanobacteriota bacterium
ATGGTATGAGATTTAGCGTAACGCTTGATCGCGATGAAGATGGAGTTTGGGTTGTGGAGTGTCCCAGTATTTCGGGGAAAGAGTGTATCAAGGTTCTAGAAAAAGCTGGTTTCTATCAAAAGCGGCAAGAAAGTAGTCACATTATCATGCGAAGAGATGAACCGTTTGAGTGATCTTTCCCCAAATTCGCTTCACGTTCGAGATGTGAGAATGAAGGCAACGAACGACCTATAGTTTGGGATTATGCAAAAGACAATGATTTGATGATTGTCTCAAAACCCTTCTCCAAAGCTAGATGATACAATAGCTTCATGGGATTTGAGTGGGACGAAAATAAAGCTGAGAGAAACTTGTCAAAGCATGGCATTTCGTTCAATGAAGCCAAAACTGTATTTGATGATCTTCTCTACGTTGACTTCTACGATCCAGACCATTCTGAAGATGAAGAGAGGTATCTGATTGTTGGGCAGTCAAATCGAGGGCGACTGTTGATTGTGTCGTATACCGAAAGAGGTGATTCAATACGTCTCATCAGCACAAGAGAAGTAACACGAACCGAGCAAGAAGCTTATGAAGAGGGATAAGTCAGATATGGAAGATGATTTGCACACAGAGTACGATTTAAAGAGCTTACGAGTTAGAAGATTAGGCTCTGGGAGGAAAAGTTTTGGTGGTACAACTGTGCGCTTGGAGCCTGACGTTGCAGAAATGTTTCCTAATGCTGATGCGGTCAACGAGGCGCTAAGACTGTTGATCAGAGTAATGCGAGATAATCAAACCTTGTCTTCTACTGCCCAGGTTAACAATTCAAATGCAACGGAAGATTGAGTGCGGTTGCTGATTTGAGCCGTTACCTAAATCGCGCTTTTATTTAAAGCATTCGCCTTTTTCTGTAGAGCCAACTGGAATTTCGGTGATCGCTATTCTAGATTTGGGTAAGTGCAATTTTTTACGGATCAAATTGAAAGTGAATCGCCGACCGGTGATGCAGATACCGTTATCTATATCTAAAATCGTGCTTTTATTTAACGCAATTAATTCTTTAAACTAAATTAATTCATCTTTCAAATCAGCAACGCCTATATTTTTAAGCCTCAAAATTTAGATTCTCTTGTTTTTTAGTTTCCCTAGCTCGACGACGATTTACTTGGCGTTCTTTCTTCTCTAGGGTTAGCTCCTCGTAACAGTGAGGACAAGAAATGTTGGATTCATAATGGGGCGAGTGTTTATCTGCTTCAGAAATAGGATGTCCACAGCTATAGCAAAGCTCATGACTGCCAAGTTCTAGACCTTCTTTGACGGCAACTCGTTCATCAAAAACAAAACATTCTCCCTCCCACATACTTTCTTCAGGAGATATTTTTTCTAGATATTTCAAAATCCCACCTTTAAGGTGATATACCTCTTTGAAGCCTTGAGATAGTAGGTAGGAAGAAGCTTTTTCGCAACGAATTCCTCCAGTACAGAACATTGCTACTTTGGGATTTTCTTGGGGATTAAGGTTTTGGGTGATGTATTCAGGAAACTCGCGAAAAGATTGAGTATGAGGGTTTTTCGCCCGTTTAAAACTACCTATCTTGATTTCATAATCATTTCTAGTATCAATGACCACTACTTCAGGATCGCTGATCACCTGATTCCAATCTTGAGGATTAACATAAGTACCGACTTGTTGATTTGGGTTCACTGCTGGTAAACCAAGAGTCACAATTTCTGATTTGATTTTGACCTTGAGTCGGACAAAAGGAAGCTTTTCGGTGGTAGATTCTTTATGCTCCAAATCAGCTAAATTAGGTAAGCTACGGAGATGAGTTAAGACAGTGGCGATCGCCTTTTCACTTCCTGCGATCGTGCCGTTAATACCTTCTTCTGCCAAGATAATCGTACCTTTAACCTCTTGGGATTGACACCAAGCTAAAATCTGCTGTTGTTTAGCTTTTAGAGCCGAAATAGGCGCGAATTTATAAAAAGTAGCAATCAAATAAGTCATCGTCACTATGGCTAACTATGATGGAGGAAATTTTTGCTGCTGTACTTCTTGCGTAAAATCGGCGACGGCAGTGGTAATGATCTGGCGGAGATTAACATAAGACTTGGCAAAGGGTGGTTGCTTGGGGGACATGCCCAATAAATCAGCGGTAACTAATACCTGACCATCGCATTGATTACCAGCACCAATACCAATGGTGGGAATAGCTATTTTATCAGTAATAATCGCCGCTAGATCAGGGGGAATATGCTCTAAAACAATGGCAAATGCTCCTGCTTGGGCTAGGGCGATCGCCTGGTCAATAATCATTTCGGCTTGTTCTTTAGTTTTTCCCTGCTGTTTATAGCCCAAAATCCGAAAGGACTGGGGTGTTAAACCCACATGACCCATGACAGGAATGCCAATCGCCGTTAATTCTTGAACCAGATTAACAATCTTGGAATGTCCACCTTCTAGCTTAACCGCCCCTGCACCAGTCTCTTTGATTACTCTGCCTGCTGCTTCCATTGCCTGAGAGACGCTAATCTGGTAACTCATAAACGGCAGATCGCAAACGACTAAAGCCTGTTTAACTCCCCGACAGACGGCTTTAGCATGGTGAATCATCTCGTCTAGAGTGACAGGCAAGGTACTCGAATGACCTAAACCTACCATCGCTAGAGAATCCCCCACCAAAATAATATCTACTCCTGCCTGGTCTAAGATCTGCGCCAGACTATAATCCCAGGCGGTTAGGGAAATAATCGATCGCCCTGATTCCTTCCACTGAGTTAATTGCTGTAAAGTTACTGTCATTGAGATCTAAAGCGGGGTCTAATATTTTTCGAGTTACTGTCTTGCTTATTTATTGTAAAAGCTGTATAACACAACTTAATTGCTCCTAAGAAATAAATTAATCTGCTTAGGAGTTAGTAATTTAGATTTTGTTTGATTTCTCGCTGACAAATCCACCAGAAGTAAATGGTTAAATTAATTAGACCAATGAGTTTAGTCCCATCCTCCAGCATGGCGTGAATACCACGACCACTAATGGGAGAAACATCGATCGCACTAGAAAATCCGAACAGAAAAAAGGATACTAATAATGGGACATAGGGAGTCTGACGAATTGTCCGCGCAAAGATAAACCCGTAGCTGATGAGTATTAAGCCGTAGATACTGTAGACGCTAATTTTAACAAGTTTGCAAGTACCAAAAAAGGCGCATAAAAGTAGAGTCAGGCGAAAGCGATCATCAAAATAGAGTAGCAGCATTACTACTGAGCTACCCCAAAGAAACCCTTGGAAAATACGATTCGACTTCTTCGGCAAGAGAAAAGAGGTAAAGAGGCAGATGCAAATCGCTGTACACCAAAGAATTTCTGAGATACTGGTCAGCCAACCTAGATAAAAAGTGCTGAAATAGAACGGATCGCTAAACAAGTTTTCGATACCCGCCCCCTTGCTTTTAAGCTTGGCATAGATGCTCAATAGGCTCAAAAATAGAATTGTTAGAGCATTTGACCAAATTAAAACTGGGATACTTTGAAAGTGCTGTTTTCCGCGTTGGAGCCAGGACTTAATCATCGGTAAGATGGTAGATTTCTCACTCATTCAATTACAATCTAAAATTTTTAGAGTCTCAAAGGTTAGAATAATTTCACCCTCCATCCTATCCTTTAAAAAAGCGGAGGGTAATCGCGATGAAAAAACAGATCGAAAGCTCTTGACTTAAGCTGCGCTGCGGAGGGTGAAAACGGTGATTTCTGGGCGACTGCCAATACGCATCGGTAATTTAGTCATGCCCAAACCACGATTAGTATAGGTAACAGTATCTTCAACTTGATTTAGCCCCGCAAAGTATTTTTGACCGCCAAAGGGCAAGAACAGAGGGGTGAAAAAAGGAATTCTTACCTGCCCTCCATGAGAATGACCTGATAGTTGCAGCGCAAATCTATGAGTTTTGGCACTTCTCTCAATATAGTCTGGTTCATGAACGAGAAAGATCGCTGGAACTTGATCGGGTAGTCGATTAAGGATCTTCTTCAAATTTGGCTCGCCCCAATAGGGATCGTCTAATCCCGCAAAAGCCAGTTTTTGATCACCACGTTTCACAATATAGACCTGATTATCTAAATTATTAATCTGACTGGCTGCCAAAGTTCGTTTGAGCAATTTTATGGTTCGAGAATGATCATGATTGCCTAAAACCGATAGAGTGGCTGATTTTGACTGAAGCTGACTTAACTGCTGTTGGAGTTTTTCCGCATTAAAACCGCTGCGTTTGCTGACAATATCTCCAGTAATCGCGATCGCATCAGGTTGTTGTTGGTTAACTAGGTTGATAATTCGGGCTAACCGTGATTCGGGCATATATTTATTAGCATGAAGATCGCTAATCTGAACAATTTTAAATTGATCGAATGCCTGGTCTAAATGAGGAATTGCCAGTTCAATTGGCACGATTTCGATCCAATTCGGCTCTATTTTTGCGCCGTAAATATAACAACAAAGAAATAAAATCCCTGTAATCAATGCTGATTGTCTGAGCCATCTTCTAACTTTGCGCCGAAATCGAGGATGTCCCATTGCCGACATGATAAAAATGTTTAGATGAATAAAACTGCCATTCCATACTAATCTTTGTTTACAAAGACAGACATCTTATGACGAACAAATATTGCCCATATTCTAATCAACACGCCATTATTACTGGTGGTTCTAGCGGCATTGGTAAGGCAGTGGCCAAATTACTCGCCCAACAGGGAGCAAATATTACTCTCATTGCTCGCGATCGCCAAAAGTTAATTCAGGCGCAGCAGGAAATCCAAACAGCAATGGTTAATCAGACTCAACAGATCAATATTGCCACCGCTGATGTGGCAAATCGAGCCTCCATCACCGCCGTCTTAGAACAGGCGATCGCTACTTTAGGCGCACCGAATTTATTGATTACTTCGGCGGGGATAACTCATCCTGGCTATTTCGCCGAAATCCCCCTAGAGATTTTTGAACAAATTATGGCAGTTAATTATTTTGGCTCTCTATACAGTGTTAAAGCTGTCTTACCTGCTATGGTCAAACGTCAGCGAGGACATATTGTGCTGCTCTCTTCAGGGGCGGGTTTAATGGGCATTTATGGCTATAGTGCCTATTGTCCCTCAAAATTTGCCCTGAGAGGGTTGGCAGAATCTTTACGGGGCGAACTCAAACCGAAAGGGATTAAGCTCTCGGTGGTATATCCTCCAGATACTGATACTCCCCAACTGGTAGCGGAAAATAAAATCAAGCCTCTAGAAACCAAGCAAATTACCGCCACAGCTAAAGTTTTGAGT
>JBEANW010000453.1:0-6515 GCA_041165225.1 Cyanobacteriota bacterium
ATTTTTGGGAATCATAGACTCATTAGTGCTGTCTTGTGGGTTAAAGATTAGATTATGGAGCAATTGATTATCCAAGCCTTAAAAAGTGCTTGTGGAAATAGAAATATCAAGTTTCAAGTAATTGTCCAAGATGAGCAACTCCATATCTACGCAAATCACAGACAAGATTATCAGCCCAGTTATTTGATTTTAGAAGAAAATGTTCGTGCAGCGATCGCATCTTTGGCTTTAGATAAAATTACGAGCTTTTGGTTATATGGTCGCCCCCTTAATCAGGTTGAACCAAATTGGCAGGTTTTTAGGGAATTAACGAATCAGGACAGCGACACAATTGAAGATACAGATAGTAATGACACAGATATCCAGATAGATATTCAGGCAGAGGATTTGGAATATCTAGCAGCAGAAATTGATTCTGAAATTGATTCTGAAATTGAGATTGAAGGTATCGGTAACTTTGACTTCCTGACTAACGGTACTACAGGGGACGCAAGATTACTTCTAGATCAGAGTTCCAACCAGAAAAATCTGCTCCCAGAGGAACTGGATTTGGTGCAGTCAGAGGAAGCCCCTCCATTGTTAGACGGAGACTCTATAGCTGATGTGGTAAGCTTTTCCGAAGCAGCTAGTAAAGTTAGTACTGGGGATACTGGATTGCTCCTGAGTCGGGGTTTAATTCATGGTAGTCCCTTAAAAGAAGCAGAAATCGGTACTTGTTTTCCTCAGAAAGATGACTCAGGGGAATCCACCGAGGGTGCTAATTTCTCTACCCACAATAAGTTAGCTCAATACTGTTTTATCAGCGACCATCAGTTACTGACCGAAAAAGCTACTGCTCCCAGTAAAGAAGTTATGCGGTTGGTGAAATTTTTTCATTATCTGGCTGAAGAGGATCAACAGCAGCTAGCACCCATTGTCGAGAGTTACTTGCGAGATGGGTTGATGGAGCCATGCGCAGAACCTCTGCCAGCAATCCAAAATTGGTTAACTAAAATTAGCGCCCTTGGTGGTGAGGAACAAAGTACCTTTGCTCTTTGGTTAAGTCGCTACTGTTTTGCTCCGACAGTAACCCTAGAAGAATTCAAAACGATCGCCGTTCAAAATGCTGCGGGGATGAATATCAAAGAAGCTAATCGCGCTACAGAGTATAGCTTTGTCCCTGTGAAGGACGATTCCTCTTTACCAGTAACCATCGAGGAGGATATTAAGCTAGATCAGGGGAAATTCCAGCTACCCCCTAGAGTCAAACAGCTAGTGAAACAGCTAATCTTGCCAGGGATCTGGATACTAGTGACGATGATCCTAATTCTGGTGGGAATTATGAGTCATAACTCCCCAAATGTGGCGACATCAGCCGAAATACCTGCTCTCTGTAAGAATACAATTGGTAATCGCGAATACTGCCGTTTAGCGGTTGATTTAGCTGGAGAAAAAGCGATCGCCCAAGCACCTAAAAGTCTTTTCCCGCTAACGGAGGTAACAGAAAGCATTGCCGACTATGGCTGTGCCAGATATGCCAATCTTAAATCAGGTATGGCGATCGCCAAAATCGATCCAGAAACTACCCCCGTTATCTCTAGTCATGGCGAAAAAGTTTTTCCTCATATTTATGTGGTGGAGGCAGAGCAGAAAAACCCTCTACAGTTGGAAAATACTAAGGTAGGTTGCGTTTATACCACAGGACAAGGACAGCGATCGCCCAAAAAACTAGCCGCCGATCTGATTCCTGTTAATTGGCCCACAGAACAATATCAACAGCAGACGCAACAGGGAAAAAATCATTCCTTTGGCAGATTGGCTAAACCGATTACCCTAGGTTTATCGACAATTTTTGCTGCTTTAGGAATTGCGATCGCGTCCTGGTTAAACCTTGGTTTAAAAGTCCATCGGACTCACACAATTTATTTAGTTGCTTTGCTCCTAGGGATGGTGCAACTAGGGATTACTCAATTGATGCCTGCAAACTTTTTGGGGTTATTGGGGGGAATTATCTTTCCCATTCTGGCAATACTGATGGCTAGCTTGGCACTCCCAGATTTCCAACTCAACGGTCAGCGAGGTTATGGTTATATTGCGATCAGCGTCTTGGCGATCCTGGCGATCGAGTTTTTACTCTATAGTCTCTGTTTAGAGTTAATTAGCAGTTTGATTTAAACCATTGTATTTAAACCATTGTTAAGAAACCCAGGGCGCTATAATCCAAATAGCGGTTCTAATCGTTTGGGGCAGAAGGCAGAAGTGAAACACACCTCAGTGAACTAAGAACTAAGAACTAAGAACGAAACCAAGCTACTTAATGAACATCCTTACCAATCTTCTCTTTCCCAAGTCCCAAAAATCAGACTCCGACACAGCAAATGGACTTCCTGTACTAAATCGTAACCCGCGCGGGATTGTAATTAAGTCTGCCCCCGAAATCGAGAAAATGCGCCACTCTGGCAAGATCGTGGCAACGGTATTGAAGGAGATTCAAGCCCTTACTCAGCCAGGCATGACCACCGCTGATTTAGACACCTATGCTGAGGAGCGAATCCGAGAGTTGGGGGCAACCCCAAGTTTCAAAGGATATTACGGTTTTCCTGCTTCCATTTGTACCAGCGTGAACAACGAAGTGGTGCATGGTATTCCCAACTCCAAGAAAGTACTTCGTCGGGGAGATGTTTTAAAAGTAGATACGGGAGCTTATTGTGCTGGTTTTCATGGTGATTCTTGTATCACTATTGCTGTGGGGGATAAGATCTCCCAGGATGCTGCTAAATTAATCCAGGTAGCAGAAGAAGCTCTATATAAAGGCATTGAACAGGTGAAAGCTGGTAATTATCTCCTCGACATCGCAGGGGCAGTGGAAGACCATGTAAAAGCCCAGGGTTATAGCGTCGTTGAACAGTATACTGGTCATGGTGTAGGCAAAAATTTGCACGAAGCCCCCTCCGTCTTCAACCATCGTACCAAGTGGATACCCAACGTGAAACTAAAAGCAGGGATGACACTGGCGATTGAACCCATAGTTAATGCAGGTTCTAAACATACTAGAGTTTTGCGCGATCGCTGGACTGTAGTTACCGTCGATAATAATCTTTCGGCACAGTTTGAACATACAGTTTTGGTAACTAATGATGGCTATGAAATTCTGAGCGATCGCGATTTAGTTTAGGTTTGCAGCCAGGAATTTAAGAAATTTAAGCACATTAATGTTTCTAGAGACAGTCAGCACCCTCAATGATTGGGTAGTTATTTTGTGTCAATTGCTAGCACTATTGGTAATTGTGATTGGCATAGTCAAAGCTTTAATAATTTATAGCAGACATATTTTTACTAGTTTGAGTTCGGCGATCGCTTTTCAAGGAAGTCGCCTGGAGTTGGGCTATGGGTTTTCCCTGGGCTTGAGTTTTTTGTTGGGGGGCAGTATTTTAAAAACGACCATTACCCCTTCTTGGGATGAGCTTGGTCAACTGGCAGCAATTATTATTCTGCGGACGGTGCTAAATTATCTCCTACTCCAGGCGATCGATAAAAGTGCCACCGATTCTAAAAATCATTCCTTATGGCTCAATGAACAGAAGAGCGTCAGTGGCTAATAGTAGAATAAAAGTATTAATATCTCAACCGTTAAACACCATAAATTTGCATCTTAAAGAGGAGAATTATTAAATGTTAGAAGGCTATAGAAAACACGCAGCAGAAAGAGCAGCTTTAGGAATTCCCCCTTTACCTTTGACCGCCCAACAAACTTCAGAATTATGTGAAATACTCAAAAATCCTCCCTCTGGGGAAGAAGCAGAGCTTTTAGCCTTATTACGCGATCGCGTTCCTCCTGGTGTAGATGATGCAGCCTATGTTAAAGCGGGTTTTTTGACGGCAGTAGCTAAAGGTGAGATTTCTTGTCCTCTGATTGCTGCTACCGACGCGGTGCGTTTACTGGGGACGATGATGGGGGGCTATAATGTCCATTCTTTAATCGATTTACTTAAGTCTGAGGATCAGGCGATCGCAAATGAAGCCACTACGGCTTTAAGCAAGACCCTCTTAGTATTTGATGCCTTTAACGATGTCCTAGAACTCGCTCAAAGTAATTCCTTTGCCCAGCAGGTAATTGATGCTTGGGCAGATGCTAACTGGTTTACTAATCGTCCCCAGCCAGCAGAAGCCATTACGGTAACTGTGTTTAAAGTACCAGGAGAGACTAATACCGATGATTTATCTCCTGCCCCCCAAGCCACCACTCGCCCCGATATTCCCCTCCACGCTTTAGCCATGCTGGAGTCAAAAATGCCTGATGGTTTAAAAACTATTGCCCAGCTAAAAACTAAAGGTCATCCTGTAGCTTATGTCGGTGATGTCGTTGGTACTGGTTCATCCCGCAAGTCTGCAATTAATTCCGTGCTGTGGCATATTGGCAACGAAATTCCCTTTGTCCCTAATAAAAAAGCTGGGGGCTACATTTTAGGCAACAAAATTGCGCCGATTTTCTTTAATACCGCAGAAGATTCGGGAGCGTTACCCATTGAGTGTGATGTATCTCAAATGAAGACGGGGGATGTCATTACAATCCATCCTTATCAAGGAGAAATTACCAATGAAGCGGGAGCAATAATTACTACTTTCACCCTCAAGCCTGACACCATTATTGACGAAGTACGGGCGGGGGGGAGAATTCCCTTACTGATTGGTCGCGCTCTAACTGATAAAACCAGAACCGCTTTAGGGCTAGAAGTATCCACCGTCTTTACTCGTCCTTCAATACCCGAAGATACTGGCAAGGGCTTTACCCTAGCGCAAAAAATAGTAGGCAAGGCCTGTGGCTTAGTTGGTGTCCGTCCTGGGACATCCTGTGAACCCCATATGACCACCGTTGGTTCTCAAGATACTACGGGGCCGATGACGCGCGATGAATTAAAAGAATTGGCTTGCTTAGGATTTAGTGCCGATTTGACTCTGCAAACCTTCTGTCACACCGCAGCTTACCCCAAGCCTGTAGACATCCAAACCCATAAGAATCTACCAGATTTCTTCTCAACTCGTGGCGGTGTTGCCTTGCATCCAGGAGATGGCATTATTCATTCCTGGCTCAATCGAATGCTCTTACCCGACACCGTCGGCACTGGAGGCGACTCCCATACTCGTTTTCCCCTCGGCATTTCGTTTCCTGCGGGTTCTGGGCTAGTGGCCTTCGCCGCTGCTCTAGGAGTAATGCCCCTCGATATGCCAGAATCGGTGCTAGTGCGCTTTACAGGAGCATTACAGCCAGGAATTACCCTCAGAGATATTGTCAATGCTATTCCCTGGGTGGCTATCCAACAGGGTAAACTAACCGTCTCCCAGGAAAATAAGCAGAATGTCTTTAACGGCAGAGTAATGGAAATGGAAGGCTTGCCCGATCTTAAGGTTGAGCAGGCATTTGAGCTTACCGATGCTACTGCCGAGCGTTCTTGTTCTGGAAGTACTATTAAACTCAGTGAAACTACCGTTGCGGAATATCTGCGTTCTAATGTGGCACTGCTGAAAAACATGGTGGCACGGGGCTATGGCGATGGTCGTACCCTGATGCGTCGAGTGGCAAAAATGGAGCAGTGGTTAGCTAATCCTGAATTAATGTCTGGGGACAAGGATGCAGAATACGCCGACACCATTGAAATTAATCTCAATGACATCACCGAACCT
Organism: Cyanobacteriota bacterium; assembly: GCA_041165225.1. Lineage (GTDB taxonomy): Bacteria > Cyanobacteriota > Cyanobacteriia > Cyanobacteriales > Xenococcaceae > Waterburya. The sequence continues at coordinate 5,662 of JBEANW010000453.1, forward strand.
ATCGTTGCAGCCCCTAATGATCCTGATAACGTCAAGCTCATGTCAGAATGTGCAGGAGACAAAGTAGATGAAGTATTTATTGGCTCTTGCATGACCAATATTGGACATTATCGCGCTGCTGCCAAGATCCTTGAAGGTGCAGGGGTAGTCAAGGGAAGGCTTTGGGTCTGTCCTCCCACCCGCATGGATGAAAAACAACTGCGGGAAGAGGGGATATACGGTATCTTTGCTGCTGCGGGCGCACGGACTGAAATGCCTGGCTGTTCCCTCTGCATGGGAAATCAAGCCCGCGTGGAAGATAATGCGACAGTCTTTTCTACTTCTACCCGTAACTTTAATAACCGCATGGGTAAAGGCGCACAAGTGTATCTGGGTTCAGCAGAATTAGCTGCCGTCTGTGCCTTGCTGGGTAAGATTCCCACTGTGGAAGAATACATGGCAGTGGTTAAAGAGAAAATTGCTCCCTTTGAAAACGATTTATATCGCTATCTCAATTTTGATCAGATTGAGAATTTTGCCGATGAAGGGAGAGTCATTGCTTTAGAAGATATGCCCAAGATCGAGGATATTCTGGGTATGCCAGTTTGAACTCTTCCCCAGCCTCCAATTTTGGTTAGGGCTGTTTCATTGTCTTAATGTCTTAGCTCAAGGATAGGGGTTCGCCTCTATCTAGCCAAATGTTGCATCTCAGCAAATTACTCGTAGGGGCGAATGGTCATTCGCCCTTAAATAATGATGATTTTAAAGTTTTAACTACAGTCCCAATAGTCTGTTTTATGTGGATTAAATGCGATCGCTTTTCCCGAAACAATGGTTAAAGCTTTAGGGGCGACAGTTAGAAAATTAGAAAATTT
>JBEANW010000454.1:0-3843 GCA_041165225.1 Cyanobacteriota bacterium
ATCGCAGTTCCTATAGTCTTTCCTTCTTTACTAGTGGTAGTAGCACCCTGGCGAACATTTTCTATCTGGAACCAGGAAGTACCCCTGAAAGAGTGGGCATCATTGAGGATGTGGCATCTAATTTGACCATCAACAGCAGCGCTTTCACCCTGGTTAACTAATAAACCTTACAGCCGTTTTCAGTTGAATAAACTCCGTTGTCAATTAGTTAGTTCGTAGCCTCTAGCTTCTAGCTTCTAGCTTCTAAATCATTGTCCTAAAGGATACACCTTCGGATATGGTCTACTCATGTAAAAACGGCTGTAAAAAGAGTCTAAACTAAACCAAGGGCGGGTTTACCCCCGTCCTATTCCTGCTCCCCAACTCAGGTTAATTAAGATGGTTCAAGAGGATAGCAATGGCCAAATTCAAGTCAAAGTTAAATTGTTTGCGGTCTATCAAGAAGTGTTTGGCACCCCAGAATTAGAGCTGAAGTTATTACCAGAGACAACTATTGAGCAGCTTTTGGCATCTTTAATTGAGCAGCAACCCCAGCTAACTAAGTGGCGTGATGTCACGCGCTTTGGGGTCAATTTGCAGTTTGTGGAGTCAGATACGGTGTTGCAAGATGAAGACGAAGTGGTTTTAATTCCCCCTGTTAGTGGCGGTTAGGGATTTAGGGATTTAGAGATTTAGGGAGGGAAAAGTTGATTCCAGCCAGTCTAATAATAAGGCATTGAACTGTTCAGGATATTCGTCATGGGGACAATGCCCTGCATGTTCTAATTCGATTAACTTTAGATTACTATTTAGCTCGGCGATCGCTCTAGCTTGATTAGGGGGAATCATTTTATCCTCTAAGCCCCAAATTAAAAGCATCGGAACAGCAACTTGAGGCAACAGATCTCTAACGGATTCAGCAAAAGCAGCCTTTCTCACACTGCGAGAGAGACGGAATAGGGTTTGTTCTGAGCCATCATCATAGGCAGGACTCGATAATATTTCAACCAATTCATCAGTGATCGCTGTTTTATTCGGATAGGCAATGCCCGCCCATTTACGAATGATGCTTGGTCTTCTAACTAGCTTCAGGAGATTTTTAATTAGTAAAGGAGACGCAAACAGATTTTCGATCCCTGTCACTATCGGACTAACAAGGGGAGGTAACATGTCCTCTCGCACCGATACATCTGGTAAACTCAGCATCACCAAGCCCTCAACCATTTCAGGATAAACAGCGGTGGTGTTTAAACAAACTAATGAACCAATGGAGTTCCCCACGAGAATTACGGGAACACCAATAAAAGTCTGCCAAAAATCATGGACTTGCTCTGTCCATAAAGCAGCGCTGTAGTCCACATCTGCTTTTCTCGATGCACCAAAGCCTAGTAGATCTAAAGCATATACGGTATGATTTTGGGCAATCACGGGGAGATTATTGCGCCAATGTTCGATACTCGCCCCAAATCCATGAATGAAGATTATCGGTGGAGTTGTTTTAGAACCTAATGAAAAATCTGCTCTGTGCTTGGCTCTAAGGTAACTATAACGAGTCTGCCATCCCCGCCAAACCCAGTCTCTTTGATTGCCAATACGCTCTTGCCAAGATTGGTTTGTAGTCAAGTTACTTACTTAAAAAATATTTACAGATATAGACTGTAGTCATGAAAAGGGTATTCATTGCTGGTGAGGCAATAGGCATGGATCAAAGGTGAAATTAACTTAACATTCTATTAATAATAAGATGGGTAAGATGGTAGATGATATCAGATTTTATCATCATATTTTGGTTCACAATATTACTAACATAAAAGGAAAGAACAAGTACGCCTGTGAGAGATAGAAGACGCAGTAACAACAGTCGCGATTTAACCAAAACCAACGAAAGAATTCGCTTCCCCGAAATTCGCGTTATCGACTCTGAAGGAGAGCAGCTAGGAATCATTACGCCCAAAGAAGCTCTTGCCAGAGCGCAAGAACAGGGCTTAGATTTAGTACTAGTCAGCGAAACCGCTAAACCCCCAGTCTGTAAAATTATGGACTATGGGAAGTATAAATATGAGCAGGACAAGAAATTAAAAGAAGCCAAGAAAAAGCAGCATAACGCTGACGTAAAGGAAGTCAAGATGCGCTACAAAATTGAGGAGCATGACTATAATGTGCGAGTCAAAAATGCTCAACGCTTCCTCTTGTCTGGAGACAAAGTTAAAGCGACCATCAGCTTCCGTGGGAGAGAGATCCAACACTCTAGGCTAGCGGAAGATTTATTGCGTCGAATGGCAAAAGATTTAGAAGAGTATGCTGAAGTCCAGCAGTTCCCCAAACGGGAAGGACGCAACATGATGATGATGTTGTCACCAAAGAAATAAGCCAGTTTAACCGCTGATCCAACACAATGCTTTGGTCAATCCACAGCGACCATGAGAGAAGGGCATCTAGTTCCTTCTCTTTTTTCATAGTTCAACTAACTTCAAAACTAGCTTTGGTTTGCCTTAGTATCCTGTACCGCCACCCAAAACAAAATTCCCGTCAGGGGAACACTCGCTGCCAGAATTAAGCCTGTGATGGTGCTACCCAATTCAGGATTACCAGAAGACAGCTCAAAGACAGAACCCACCGCAGCGATCGCCGTAATACAACATAACAGCAAACAAATGCCACTTTTTGGGGTCATGGAAATCATAATTATTAACTCCTGTGATTAATTAGCGTTTAATTTGCTACTAAATTTAATTTGATTATTTTTTTACTGGCTTGACCGCACTAGTAGCAAAACCTCTTTTCTGCAACTCTTCATTAAGAGCCAGATTGTTTTCTACACGATCTACAAACATCACCCCATTAAGATGATCCATCTCATGTTGAATAGCACGGGATAGCAAACCAGTCGCCTCTAGTTTACAAGGTTTTCCCTGCTCATTTTTATAAGACACGGCGATCGCTTCAGGACGAGTGACTTCCAGATAAACTCCAGGAATGCTTAAGCAACCTTCTTCAGCGCTACAAATATTACTTCCTGACTTAGTAATTTTAGGATTAATTAAAACTAAAGGCGGTTTGTCAGGCTGATCTAAGGCAATATCAATCACAATTAGCTGTTTGTGAATACCTACTTGGGGGGCAGCCAGACCAATACCTTCAGCGCTATACATTGTTTGTAGCATTTCTCTGATGGTCTGACGGAGGTTATCGTCAACTTTGGTCACTCGTTTAGCAGGCTGACGTAAAACGCGATCGCCCAAAAAATGAATATTTAAAGGCGGCTGCTCAAGCTTTTTCTTTTCTACTGCTGTCACCGTCGTCATAATATCTAATCTAATAGCATCATCTAAAATTTGATTACTATGTATTTTATCGCTAATTAAATAATCGTTATTTTATTTCAATGAGAGATTTATATCCAGCCATTGAACCCTACAATCAAGGAAAGTTGAAGGTTTCTGAGTTACATACCATCCACTACGAAGAATCAGGGAATCCTCAAGGAAAGCCAGTCATCTTTCTCCACGGAGGTCCTGGTGGTGGGATAGTTCCCATGTATCGCCAGTATTTTGACCCTCAACAGTGGCGGATTATAATTTTTGACCAGCGAGGCTGTGGACAGAGTACCCCCTATGCAGAATTGCGTGAGAATACGACCTGGGATTTAGTTCAGGATATCGAACAGTTAAGGCAGAAACTTCAGATTGACAAGTGGGTCGTATTTGGCGGGAGTTGGGGCAGCACCCTTGCTTTAGCCTATGCTCAAACTCACCCTGAGCGCTGCAAAGGAATGATTTTGCGAGGCATTTTTCTGCTACGCTCTGCGGAAATCCGCTGGTTTTACCAAGCAGGAGCAAATCATATTTATCCTGATGCTTGGCA